>NZ_JBFUBD010000336.1:0-2904 GCF_056405935.1 Polaromonas sp. P1_E3 | reverse complement strand
GGCTTGTGCCGCTACCGCTGCGCGGCGGCATCCAGGAAAAAGCGCGTCCGCTCCGCGTCGGCGGGGTGCGATGCAAAAGCAATTCCCAGCCAGGACTCCTGGTCAGGCAACCCATCACCGGGCTTGCTGGCCTCAGCAGGCGGACCGGACCGTTCCGCTTTGCCAGCGTCTTTTGTATCCTCATTCTTTTTGGCGGCGATCCGCTCGAACAGCGTCACCATTACCGCGGGCGAAATTCCTGCGGCCTTGAGGATGCGCACCGATTCCTGGTCGGCCTCACGTTCGGCATCGCGCGAATAACTGGCCTGCCCCAGCAACACCGGCACGCCCGCCAGTACGGTGCTGAAGTCGCCCACTACCAGGGAGGCCAGCCCGCCCAGCGCGGTGACCTGCACCAGCATGCGCAGGCCATGGCGGTGCCGCACATGGCCCAGCTCGTGCGCCAGCACGGCGGTGACAACCTTATCGTCCCGCCCCACAAGCTCCACCAGTTCATCAGTCATCACCATCGTGCCGCCCGGCAGGGCAAATGCATTCGGGCCGATTCGGCTCCGGCGAAACACCAGCTGCCAGGACGGCACACTCCCGGGGGGCATGGCACCAACCGCCTTGGCAAATGCATCGCGCAGCCGCGCCTGCTCAGCGGCTGGCAGACGGCTGGGCCGCATCAGATGCTCATCGATTGCGGCAAGGGACGTCTCACCCAGGGCGTTATCAACGCTCAGCGGCGTGACAGCCACCACGGCGCGGGCCGCGACAGGCAAGCCCCATTGCTGTATGGCCACCAGCAGCAGCACCAGCGCCAGCGCGCTCGCCATGACCCCGCGCCAGCTTTGCTGCAGGGTCACCACCCAGGAATCACCGCGGCCGCTGCGGCGGCTCCAGTCATCCCAGGCACCGGCATCGGCGCATTGCACGGAGCCGCCGTCGGTGAAATGGGCTACACGCTGTCCGTAGCGGGTGCGCTCGGGCCACTGGACCTTGCGCAGCGGCACGCTGCGGTGAAAATCTTCACCGCGAACCTGCAACTGGCCGCTTTCCACCTGCAGCGTGACAGGACGCGCGCGCGCGCTGTGGCCATCAAAGTAACTGGCGGAAAGCACTGGCGCCTGGCTTGCCTGCATGCGCGTCAAAACCCGATGTCAAGGCCGAACAGGTCGCCGCCGGCTTCACCCGCCGCGTCGCCTTCCACCGCTGCGGCTTGGCTCAGCAGCGTGTCGGGGCTCACACGGGTTTTGACCACCACGGCCTCTAGCCGCATGCGGGCCATGGCCACCGCGGCAAACGGCCAGTACAGCCCCAGCGTCAGCATTACCAGCAGCCAGTTTTTCAGGCTCAGCCAGAGCAGTGAACCAAAACGCAGCTGGCTGACAAAGCGCAAGGAAACATTGCCGGTGCGTGTCCACACCAGGTTCTGGAAGCGCGAGGTGGCATAGGGCTTGACCAGCACCAGCAGCGCAATCATGACGGCCAGCGGCACGAGGCCCACGAGCATGAAGAGGCCAACGGAAGGACGGCTCTGCGCACCCCTCACCGCATAAATGATGGCGCCAACGATACCGCCTGACACCAGCAGCGGCAGCAGCGTCACGCCAAGCACCTTGAAAAACAGCTTGTAGAACGAGCCCAGTGTGGCCTTGAAAGTGGTCTGCAGCGACGCGAGTGCGTAGTGGTTGTGCTGGTACTGCTTGAGGTTCCACAGCAGCCACGGCAATACGGCCAGCGAAGCCAGGCCCACCACACCCACGGTTTTCACATACCAGAGCGGTGGTTTTTCAGGGTCGGCGACCTGCGTCAATGCGCCCAGAATCACCAGGCTGGGAATAAACAGCGGCAGCACGGCACGGTACGCGTCGGCTAGTGAGCCCCTGAAAGCAAAGCGCAGGCCGCGCCAGCTGGTGTTGGCCATACGGAACTGCATGGAGGATTTCAACAGGGCCGGCCACAGGGCCGCCACGATCAGGAAGGCCACAAAACCGGCGGTGGCCGAAAACTGGCCCGCAATGGAATACAAAACGAACAGCAAGCCCACCAGCAGGTAACCCTTGAGCAATTTGAGCGGATTGGCATGAAAGGCCATCGGCTCTCCGCCCACCACAGTATTGCCATAAAAATAACGCAGGCGCCGCACCTTGGCCCAAGGGTAGTAAATGCCCAAAGTCACCAGGAGCAGCAACAGATTCACGATCCAGATCCGGAAGTATTCGCTTCCCGATCCGGTGAACTCAATGCCCAATTGCGCGGGCGATTCTTCTACCGGCGATACCGGCGTGTCAGGGTTCAGTACTGAAGCGTTCAAAAGGTTCCTCCCGGATGACTGGTTGTTATGGATGTCATGGGGCGCTCATGCGCCCTCGTCAAATAATGTAACGCGCCTTTCAGCCTGGCAAATAGACCGCGCGGCTCCAGCCTGGCAGGCCAGCAGAAAAGCACAAGCGACCACCCCATCACCTGCATTTGCCACACAGCGCCCACAGCTGCCAGCGAGCCGTTTCAGGCCTGGTCTATGGCTGTTGCAACGGGTTTGAGCCATAAGGCTGCCGCGTCAGCGGGTGCCATGCCACGCAGGTTGACGTCCTGCCAGATGACGACCGCGACCTCTTCAAGCTCAGCGGGTTCGATGGTGTGCCACCGCTGGTGCAGCCTGTAGGCGCAACGGGTAATCCATTCAGCCTGGGTGATTGTTTCCATGGGTAAATCATAATCAAATACTGTATGAATGTACAGTATTATGGCTTATGAGTTTTCGAGAAATCTCCAGAGACAACCCAACCGAGGGACTGAAAATGCAACTGCTGGACCGCCCGCCATCCGAGACATTCAAGATATCCAACACACCCATTCGGCCGTTTCCGCGGCCGCAACAGGTCCGCACTTCAGCACCATGGCCCTTTTACGTACAGG
>NZ_JBFUBD010000335.1:0-2936 GCF_056405935.1 Polaromonas sp. P1_E3 | reverse complement strand
AGCAAGGCCTGCCCAACTACAACATGGAAGGCTGGTTCGCGGTGATTGGCCCTGCCAATTTGCCGGCGGCTGACGTGAAGCGCATCCATGCCGCGGTGGTTGCCGCCTATGCCACGCCCGAGGTGAAGGAAGCCCTGCTCAAGCAGGGCAACACCATCAACCCCGGCAGCCCGGAAGCCGCTGCGCAGTACKTTCGCAGTGAASTGGTGAAGTACGCGCAGCTCGTGAAAAAGGCGGGCGTCGAACTCCAGTAAGGCGCACGCGCAGGCGGCCGCCCTGCTGTTCATCACAACGGGACGGCCCTGAATTGCAACTTGCTATGCTTTTAATAGCTGCTTGCGCCCGTCAATAAAGCGCCAGGCGGCAATTTGGCAATCAACCCGCCGTGGCAGGCCTACAGCTTGGCAATGGACACCTCCGTCGACTTGACCAGCGCCACCACCTCGCTGCCGACGGCCAGTTCGAGCTGGTCGATGGAACGGGTGGTGATGACCGACGTGACGATGCCCCATGGGGTTTCGACGTCGAGCTCGGACACCACGTCACCGCGGATGATTTCTTTCACACGGCCGCGGAACTGGTTGCGGACGTTGATGGCTTGGATGGACATAAGGTTCTCCTGGAACTGGGGTTAAAAATCGGTGGACTGAATTCCTTGACTTCAACGGCCGCGGGCGAGCCTCTCCCCGGCCGCCCGCAAGGCGGTTTCAAAATCTGTTCTCGTTGAAAGGCGCAGGCCTTAAAAGGCGGCCTGCAAATCCGGCGAGCCGGGACTGGCGTCAGACGCTACATCGCACCAGTGAAAAATGCACCGGCTCAAAGCCYGTGGTGGCCGGCATGCGAAAGCTTTCTGCCAGCAGCGTCAAAACCGCATCGTCCAGCCGCACTGAGATTTCCGGGCCGACTTCATAGCGCTTGTCGGCTGACTGCGGCACCTGCGAATCGGTGGCGTATACGCCCGGCAGGATGTGGCGGGCCGCCAGCGCCTGCAGCACGGGGCGCAAGGCGTAGTCCAGCGCCAGCATGTGGTGCGGGCTGCCGCCGGTGGCCAGCGGCAGCACGGTTTTTTCCTTCAGCGCCGTTTGCGGCAGCAAATCCAGCAGCACCTTGAGGAGCCCGCTGTACGCCGCCTTGTACACGGGCGTGGCCACCACGATGGCACGCGCCCGGGCAATCTGGTCAATCGCCTTGACGATGGCCGGATGACCCCACTCAGCCAGCAGCAAGGCCTGGGCAGGCAGCTCGCGGATGTTGAGCCGGTCGACCACCAGGCCACCCCGCAGGGCGAGCCTGTCACTGACCGAGTCGAGCAGCGCGGCTGAGCGGGACTGTTCTGAAGGACTTCCAGCGATCAGCAATACGGATTGTTGTACGGACATTGTTTAAATTTTTCCCTGATTTGCCTGGGTGACCAAGCGGCGTATGACTGTTTCCTATGCAAGTGCCGGCGCGGAACCGGCTTCGCCGGGCCGCAGCGGGCGCCCCTTGGGGGGAGGCGGCCAAAGGCCGCTTCGGGGGGAGCTTATTTCCGGGTATAGATCTGGTCGAACGAGCCGCCGTCTGCGAAGTGTTCCTTGTCCGCCTTGGCCCAGCCGCCGAAGGCCTGGTCGATGGTGAACAGGTTCAGCTTGGGAAACTGCTTGGCGTACTTGGCAATCGCTTTCTGCGAAACGGCCGGGCGGTAGAAGTTCTTGCCGGCAATGTCCTGGCCTTCTTCAGAGTAAAGGTACTTCAGGTATTCCTCGGCCACGGCGCGGGTGCCCTTCTTGTCGACGTTCTTGTCGACCACGGCGACGGCGGGTTCGGCCAGGATGCTCAGCGAAGGCGCGACGACGTCAAACCTGGCGCCGAATTCTTTCTCCAGCAAATACGCTTCGTTTTCCCAGGCGATCAGCACGTCGCCTTGGGCACGCTGGGCAAAGGTGATGGTGGAGCCGCGGGCGCCGGTGTCCAGCACCGAGACATTGCCATACAGCTTGGCGACAAACTCTTTGGCCCTGGCGTCGCTGCCGTATTTGCGCTTGGCAAATTCCCAGGCGGCCAGGTAGTTCCAGCGGGCGCCGCCCGAGGTTTTCGGGTTGGGCGTGATCACGGTGATGCCGGGCTTGATCAGGTCRTCCCARTCCTTGATGCCYTTGGGRTTGCCCTGGCGCACGGCCAGCACGATGGTGGAGGTGTAGGGAGACGAGTTGTGCGGCAGCTTCTTTTGCCAGTCGGCCGACAGCCAGCCGCCGTTCTTCACCAGCGCATCGGTGTCGCCGGCCAAAGCCAGCGTCGCCACGTCGGCGTCCAGGCCGTCAATGATGGAACGGGCCTGCTTGCCGGAACCGCCGTGCGACTGCTTGATCGTGACGTCCTGGCCGGTCTTGGCTTTCCAGTATTTGCTGAAGGCCGCGTTGTATTCGACGTAAAGCTCACGGGTCGGGTCGTAAGAGACGTTGAGCAGCGTGACGGGGGCCGGCTGGGCCTGGGCCGTCAGCAGTGACCCTGCCAGCGTCAAACCCAAACCAGCCGCCACGGCAGCGCGGGTAGAAACATTGATAAAGTTGCGGCGTGAAGTCATGGTTGCTCTCTTTTCCAGAAAAATGCGTGTAAATGCAGACAAAATGGATTCTGGAAGCAGACCTTAGAAACTGGAACGAATAAAAAATCAGTTCTTTATTCCACAAACATCCTTAGACAACTCAGCTACAACTTAGCCCTACGAAAGAACTCCCCATGGCACGCCTCGTCAAATGCATCAAACTCGGTAAAGAAGCCGAAGGACTGGACTTTCCGCCCTACCCCGGCCCGCTGGGCAAGCGCCTCTGGGAAGAAGTCAGCAAGGAAGCCTGGGCGGAGTGGATGAAGCAGCAAACCATGCTGGTCAACGAAAACCGCCTGAACCTGGCCGATGCCCGGGCCCGCCAGTACCTTGCCCGGGCCCGCCAGTACCT
>NZ_JBFUBD010000334.1:0-2937 GCF_056405935.1 Polaromonas sp. P1_E3 | reverse complement strand
GGGCAAGGCCGATCAGGCGGCCAAGCTCAAGGCTGCCACCGACTGGGGATATGAGACCGTCAACAGCGTGGGCGCGGACGGCAAGTCGGTGGTTGACGCCGATGCAACCCTGGCACCGTTACGCAGGCTGCTTGGGGTATTTGCGACCGCCGACACGCCGGAGAATCTGCAAACGGTGTCAGCCCAGCTGCAGCAACTTACGCAGTGGGATACCGGCCTTTCTTCCAAAATCCAGCTGGAGCGCAATGCGATCGCCAGCAAGCTCGGGGTCGACCCCACTGTGCCCGCGACGCAGACCAAGCTCGATGCAGACGCCACAGCGCTATTGGCAGCACTTGGACCCAAGGACGGCMAGATCGATGCCGACGCAAAAAGGGCCGCTCTGGCTGTGCTCGGCATGCAGCAAACCGACGATAGCGATTCGATTGCGATGCCGGCAGACGCCGCACAAGTGCGCACAGTGGCCGAGCAAAAGCATGATGCGGTCAACCGCAGGGTGGCCAACAATATGCTGCTGGTTCTCAGCGGCGCTACTGACACGCCTGACCCAAAAGCAAAGCCGGTGCCCCCGACGAAAAAACAAGCCCGGCAGAACATTGATGCGGTCTTCGCTCTCATGGATGCGGCCGGCCTGAAAACCGACGAGAGCCGGCAGAAATTCCTCGGCCCGATCGGTTTCTTTGTGACCGACGTACTGGCGCGGCTCGATGCTCCGGGTTCCACCTATGCGCCGGTCGCCGCGATCACCGCGATTGACTCGCACATTTCCGACATCGACGGCTGGCTGAGCAGGCAATTGAGCGTGATCATGCATGCGCCGAAGTTCCAGGAGGTCGAAGCGACCTGGCGCGGTTTGCACTATTTCGTGTCAAACACCGAAACCGGAAAGATGCTCAAGCTCAGTGTCTTCAATGCCACCAGGGACGAGCTGCTCGACGACATGGAGAAGGCGGTCGACAAGGACCAAAGCAAACTCTTCAGAATGATTTACGAGGACCAGTACGGCACCTTTGGTGGCTTGCCATACAGTCTTCTGATTGGCGGCTATGAGGTGGGGCGCAGCGCCAAGGATATTGAATTCCTGCGCAAGATCGCGGAAGTCGCGGCCTCCGCTCATGCGCCATACATCACCTCGGCCTCGGCCTCGCTATTCGGACTCGACAGCTTTCGCGACCTCGCCAAGCCGCGCGACCTGGAAAAGATCTTTGAAAGCATCGAGCTGGCCGGCTGGCAGGAATTCCGCGAAAGCGAGGACTCCCGCTATGTGACACTGGTGATGCCGCATGTGCTGCTGCGTCTGCCCTACGGCAAGAACAGCTGGCCGGTTGACGGCATGGATTTCGAGGAGACTGTCGGACCTTCCAGCAGTTCACCCGACAGTGGCAGCTTCCTGTGGGGCAATGCGGCCTACATGCTGGCCCAGCGCGTGACCAACGCATTCTCCAAGTACAACTGGACGGCAGCGATACGCGGGGTTGAAGGTGGTGGCCTGGTTGAGGACTTGCCGACCTACAGCTACCGCACTGACTCCGGGGCCGAGGAGTTATTTTGTCCAACTGAAGTATCCATCACCGACCGGCGTGAAAAGGAGCTTAACGATCTGGGCTTCATCTCGCTATGCCATTGCAAGGGCAAGGGGCAGGCCGCATTCTTTGGCGGGCAGACCAGCAACCAGCCGAAGAAGTATTTCTCTGATAGCGCCAATGCCAACGCGCAGATTTCCGCGCTGCTGCCCTACATGCTCGCTGCCTCGCGCTTCGCTCATTACATCAAGGTCATCATGCGCGCCAAGATTGGCAGCTTCCTGACGCGGGGCAATGTAGAGGCCTACCTCAACACCTGGATATCGAACTATGTACTGCTCGATGAGAATGCCTCCCAGGACGCCAAGGCGAGTTTTCCCTTGAGCCAGGCGAACGTGATCGTGAAGGACGTGCCGGGTGCCGTGGGCTCTTACAACGCGGTGGTCTTCCTCAGGCCGCACTTCCAGCTTGAGGAATTGACGACCTCGATCCGCCTGGTGGCGAATCTGCCGAAGTGACCCATTCACTTCCCATCCAACATAGACCAACGAAAGACAAGCCATGGATCTGATACTGCTACAACCCGGCGACACTTCTGTTTTTCCCACAACAAGCAATGACTGGGCCACGGGCGGCAGCCTGATTTCGACCGGCGCCGACTGGACCGCCAATGAGGAACTCAAGCTCGGCCAATGCATCGAACTGGTGTCAGTGCACCAGGGTATGAAGCAGCAGGTGACGACCGACGTCAGCAATTCGGCGCGTACCTCTGGCAGGCCGGTGATCACGGAGTTCACCTGTGTCAAATATGTCGACAAGACTTCGGTCAAGCTCTACGACTTCTGTTTGCGCGCGAAGTCGCTGGGCGACAAAGCCAAGCCCTCGTACATCTACATCCTGCGCAACTCGGGCGACAAGGTCGGCAACATTATCACCTTCATGCTGCGTGATGCGCTTATCAGCGAAATTCAATTCCAGTCACATCCTGACGACATGCCGACCGAGCAGTTCAAGCTTAACTTCACCGAGATCGTCTGGACCTACGCTGTGCAGACGCCGGACATGCAGGTCAAGGGCAACGTCACTGCCGGCTGGAGCCTGGCTCAGAACAGGCCTTTGACAGCGTTCACTTGAGCCTCGCTGCGGCCCTCCGGGAGCCGTGAATTTCCGTTGTTTTTGAGATGGCGTGCCGTTGTTGCGGCGCGCCGGCCCAAGGGGATAAACATGCAGTTCTTGCTTGAGCGCCTGGAGTTTGCAGGTGCGGTGCCCGCGCAAAGCGGCCAGAGCTTCAATCTGCGCGATGCCGTACGATTGCAAATTCAGCGCCTGGTCAGTTCGCACGTCTGGGCTGGTTCGACCGGTCTGGAACTCATGCGCATCGGCATGCCTTCCCTGACCGGCGCCGGATATGCCC
>NZ_JBFUBD010000333.1:0-2938 GCF_056405935.1 Polaromonas sp. P1_E3 | reverse complement strand
GGCGCGCAGGTCAACCAGCATGACGTGGCTTTCAGTGCGGCCGCTGACAATGCGCAGGCCGCGCTGGGTCAGCGTGTCGGCCACGATCTGTGCGTTCTTCACAACCTGTTGCTGGTAAGCCTTGAACTCGGGCGCCATGGCTTCCTTGAAGGCCACGGCCTTGGCCGCGATCACGTGCATGAGCGGGCCGCCCTGCAGGCCGGGGAAGATCGCGCTGTTGATGGCTTTTTCGTGCTCGGCCTTCATCAGGATGATGCCGCCGCGCGGGCCGCGCAGGCTCTTGTGGGTGGTTGACGTGACGATGTCGGCATGCGGCACCGGGTTGGGGTACACGCCCGCAGCCACCAGGCCGGCATAGTGGGCGATGTCGACCATGAAGATCGCGCCGACAGCCTTGGCCACCCTGGCAAAGCGCTCGAAGTCAATGCGCAGGCTGTAGGCCGAGGCGCCCGCGATGATCAGCTTGGGCTTGGTCTCATGGGCCTTGCGTTCCATCGCGTCGTAGTCGATCTCTTCCTTGTCATTAAGGCCGTAGGAGACGACGTTAAACCACTTGCCGCTCATATTCAGCGCCATGCCGTGCGTCAGGTGGCCGCCTTCGGCCAGGCTCATGCCCATGATGGTGTCGCCGGGCTTGAGGAACGCCAGGAACACGGCCTCATTGGCCGAGGCGCCGCAATGCGGCTGCACATTGGCGGCTTCTGCCCCGAAAATGGTTTTGATGCGGTCGATGGCCAGCTGCTCGGCCACGTCGACGTGCTCACAGCCGCCGTAGTAGCGGCGGCCGGGGTAGCCTTCGGCGTATTTGTTGGTGAGCTGCGAGCCCTGCGCGGCCATGACGGCGGGCGAGGCGTAGTTTTCGCTGGCAATCAGCTCGATGTGGTGTTCTTGCCGGGCGTTTTCAGCCTGGATGGCGGCGAAGATTTCGGGATCGGTTTGTTCAACCAGGATGTTGCGGTGGTACATGGCAGTCCTTAAAGACGTGGTCCCTGCTATTGAAACAAGGGCTGCCCAGGCGAACGGCTGAACGCTTCGGCCCAGCGGCTTTCAGCGGTGCGCTTCCCAGTGGTGTCCCACGTCAGCTTCAATGGTTGCGAAAACCTTGAGCCTATCGCCAGTTGCGCACCCCGCTAGTGTAACTGAGGGCGCCCAAAACCTGCCACCTCGAGGGTTCTTCAGTGACTCCCGAAAAGCAAAAAACCGGGGCGCTTTGGCGGCGACCCGGCTTTGAGAGGTAAGCGGGATGAAACCCCCGCCATGCGACCGGGTCAGGACTGGTTCAGCACCGCCACTTTTTCAGGCGTTTTGCTTTCGGCTTCCGGTGTGGCCGGCATGGAAGCCGGTACCGGGCGCGATGTGCCCGGGGCGGCGAAGAAAGGCGAGGGCGCGCCGCGTTTGGAGGCAGACGCCACCACGGCCAGCAGGCGGGCGTGTTCGCCCATCACTTTGCCGGCATAGCCGCCGTCGTCGTCCATGTTGGCTGCGCCCACGTAGTATTTGAGGCCGCCTTCGATGGAGCCGGCGCGGGCAATGCATTCCTGCAGGACCTTGACACCGACGCGCAGGTTGGTCACCGGGTCAAATGCCGCCAGCTTGCCGCCGAAATTGTCGTACTTGTCGTAGTGCACCTTGGTCATGACCTGCATCAGGCCCTGTGCGCCCACGGGGCTTTGTGCGAACGGGTTGAAGCMGGACTCGATCGCCATGATGGCCAGGATCAGCGTCGGGTCGAGCTTGGCCTTTTGGCCGATCTCGAAGGCCTCGGCCACCAGCACGCTCAGCGGCTCGGGCGCGACGCCATACTTCTTGCTCAGCCAGTAGGCCACTGCCGCCTGTTGGGACGGCAGGTCTTTCGGGTTGGACGCGGTGGCGCGTTCAATGGCGGCAGGCTCGGTAAAGCCGATGGCGGCTTCCTGGCGCTGTTGCAGCCAGGTCATGAGCTTGAATTCACCGGCCTGACGCAAGTCGGGGCGGGCTGTCAGGGTGATCACCGCAAACACAACCGCCAGGCCCAGGAGGGCGAAGCTGTTATGGGTAATCTCGAAAAAGCCTTGGGAGATGTCATCAACAATGTTGGAAACACTGCTTCGCACATTCTTCATGTGTGCGGTGACATTCAGGTTAAGGCCGAATTGTCCTAGCGCTGTCATAGCACTCCTTTCTACGCATGCAGCCCTTTTGGGGGCCAGCAGGCTTTGATTGGGTCGCCATCAAACCAAGGCAAGCCTTGTGGGTGTTGACCCTTGTTTGACGTTGCCGGCTTCTTGGAAGAATAGGGCAGCGGGTTCGGGTTGTCCCTAGGATTCGTGGGACTGGCGGGATTCTATGGGGTTGGTTAATAACCTGTCAAGAATAACAAATCAATTTTTTATATTAAAAAAGCAAATAAAAACCTTGATTTCCGGCAAAACCGGTCTGAATCAAGGTGTTTACGGGCTTTATCTGAGATCGAGCTCTAAGTTAAGTTTTCTCCCTAAAGAAGGCGATCAGCCTTTCGCGGTTGCCCCTGTAGGCTGTTTTCTACATCGCGTGTAGTCGCGCCAGGCAGGCTCATCCGCCGGACAGGTCGGTTGTTCCGGACGCCAAAGACAGCGGCAATCACATCCCGTGCTGTGATTGAAAAGATGGTCTTGCCTGCGGCGGCGCATGGGCTTAACCTGCAGTTGTCTGTTCATTCAGGCATCCACCGGGTAACCACCCCCGGAAAAACTGAGAGCAATCACTTGCTTTCATCGCACTGGAGACGATTCATCTCTCTTTTGCGGAACCCCGACGGCATGAGCATAAACGCCCGCCGTCAACCCCGGTCGGCCTCGCTGCCCGGGGTTTTTCTTTGGGGGCGCCGCTTCTTAGAACCTGTTTACGGCCTAAACGGGGCCGCGCAAGCACCTTCTCGGGATGGGATGCAAGGCGCGGTGCGCCGCCCATAGCCCGCCCG
>NZ_JBFUBD010000332.1:0-2957 GCF_056405935.1 Polaromonas sp. P1_E3 | reverse complement strand
TGCCGAGGTCGTGAAAAACCTCGACAACAAAAACGTCCTTACGCCGTTCAACGGTGAGATCAAGCTCATGCCGACCTGGCCCGAGTTCAAGCGCATCATCCCGAGCGCCTTGCGCGGCAGCGTGATCGGCTCTGTTCTGGGCATCCTTCCCGGCGGCGGCCCCACCATCGCGCAGTTCGCCGCCTATGCCGCCGACAAGAAGTTCAGCAAATACAAGCACGAGATCGGAACCGGGTGCATCGAAGGCGTGGCGGGGCAAGCCGCCGCCGACGAAGCCGCAGCCCGCACCAGCTTCATCCCGCTCATGGCCATCGGGATTCCCGAAAACGCCGTCATGGCGCTGATGATGGCCGCGTTCGTCATCAAGGGGATCCAGCCCGGCCCCAACATGATTGCCAGCCACCCCGATTTGTTCTGGGGCCTGGTGGCCAGCATGTGGGTGGGCAACTGCTTTCTCGTCATCCTCAACGTGCCCCTGGTGCGCTACTGGCTGTCGGTCTTCAAGATTCCCTACACGGTGCTGTTTCCGGCCATCCTGTTTTTTTGCTGTATCGGCACCTTCAGCATCAACAACAGCCTGGACGACATCTACATCACAGCCGTGTTCGGCCTGGTGGGCTACTTGTTTTTGCGCCTGGAGATGGAGGCCGCGCCACTCCTCCTGGGTTTCATCCTGGGTCCCATGCTGGAGGAAAATTTCCGCCGCGCCATGCTTCTCAGCCGGGGTAGTTTTAGCGTCTTCGTCAACCGCCCCATCAGCGGGACCTTGCTGGCCATGATCGGAACTCTGGTCGTGTGGCAGATAGTGGTGTTTGCCCGTAAGCTGAAGAAGTCGCCGGATCACGTCATTCATCAAGGCGGGAAGGCACCGGCGACGGCAGTGCCCGCGGCCGGCGGCGAATAAGGCCAAGCCGTCGAAGCCGCCTGCCCCTTGAGCCCTGGGGAGCAAACCGGGTTCAAGGGGCTTGCGTCATTGCGCTGTTGTGTTGAAATGGGCCTTCCCTTCAGGAGACCTTCCAGCATGAACCGCAGACTTTTCATCCAGGCCGGCGCCATTGGCTCGCTCGCCCTTGCCGCTCCTTTTTTGATAGCTTCTCGCGCACAACCAGCGGGCGCTGCAGGCACAAAACGCCAGGGAATCGTGATCCAGGTCAGCGACAACGACCCGGCCAAATGGAACCTGGCGCTGAACAACGCCAAAAACCTGCAGGACGACGTGGGCGCCGCCAATGTCGACATTGAAATCGTCGCTTACGGCCCGGGCATCGGCATGCTCAAGCTGGAGTCCCCTACGGGCGCGCGCATCGCCGATGCTGCCAAAGCCGGCATCAAGGTCACCGCCTGCGAAAACACCATGCGCGGCCAGAAACTCACCAAGGACGACATGCTGGCCGGCCTCAGCTATGTACCCGCCGGCGTCACCGAGATCATGAAGAAGCAGCACGAAGGCTGGGCCTATCTGAGGCCGTGATGACAGCCCAGGCCTGGGTTGGCTCCGCCAGGCCGCCGCTTCTATAATCAGCATCATCGCGGGTGTAGTTCAATGGCAGAACTTTTGCTTCCCAAGCAAATAGCGTGGGTTCGATTCCCATCACCCGCTCCAGACATCGCAATGACTCAACAATCGCGAGATTGTTGAAGCCACAGCTGCTTACTGGGCGCACATAACCCGCGTTGGCACGGCGCAATGCGAAAGGCTAACGGTTCGCCTTGCCAGCCATGCGCAGGATATCGTCAAGCGCGTTGCCGTCACCATTCATGTCAAGCATGGCGCCCAGACCACCCAGCGCGCCCCGCCCTCCAGCGCCCCCGGTAGCCGAACCCCCCAGCATTCCGCCGAGGCTGCCGATCATGCCACCGAGACCACCCAGGTCATTGCTCTCTTGCGCCTGCCCTGCGGCACCGGCTTGCCTGGCCATGAAGCCGGTGGCCAGCATGGCCAAAAGGGGCAGCATCTTGCGTAGCAAACCCGAGTCAAGCCCGGACTCGGACGCCGCACTGTCAGCCACTGTTCGGCTCACCTCTTTGGAGCCAAAGATCTGGCCTAGCACTTCGTTGCCCTGGCTCGGGTCCGTACGTTGCGGGCTCAGGACCTGATCCAGCAAGCCGCCGCCGCCCAGCTGCCCGAGCAATCCGCCCAAGCCCTCCGGTTGAGCCTGGGCCTGCTTTTTCATGCCGCCCAAAATTGCCGGAAGCAGAGCCTCTGCACCGGCTGCCGCCTGGTCTTCGCTTACACCCAGGTCACGCGCAACCGACTGCAGGCCGCCTGCCTGCGCCAGAATGTCATTCAAATTCACGGTGGATCTCCGGCTCAGTCGAGCAGTTCCTTGGGCACATTGCCGCCGTTGGCGGCAAGCCGGGCCAGCACCGTCTTGTGCAGCCACATGTTCATCTGGGCTGAATCACCCATCAGATTGGCGGGGCAACCGAGCTCTGTGGCGAGTTCCTTGCGTGCCGTCAGGCTGCTGTCGATATCCAGCAGTTTCAAAAGATCGACGATGGAGGTGCGCCAGTTCAGCTTCTGTGAATTGGCAGCCGCCTTTTGCTCCAGCTGCGCCACTACATCGACCTCAGGCATGGGCGCTGCAGGTGCGGCCGTGGTGCCCGCTGGCGGCACCGGCGTGCGCAACATCTCCTCGACCTTGCTGGCACCTGCGTCAAAACCAAGTTTATCCAGAATCTTGCTGAAAAATCCCATGCTACTTCTCCTGAGGTGATGCGTCTGCTGCGGAACCGCCGGGACAGCGGGCTCTCCGAGAGTCACTCGTCATGGTAAGCAGATTCAAGCCCGACGGGCAGGAAATTTGGAGGCCACCCAGCGCTTCAAAATTGTCAGCAGTTGTGTACGGCCTCGCCCAGCGGCGTTGCGCAGCGCCGGTATGCAGGCTACCGGACCACGATGATGAAAATACCCAGCAACGTCAAGGCGCTTCCGGCCAGCGTGGCAGCGGTGATCT
>NZ_JBFUBD010000331.1:0-2994 GCF_056405935.1 Polaromonas sp. P1_E3 | reverse complement strand
GCCCCAATACACGCCGCCTGGTGGCCGACGACGGCCGGCTCGAATACGACAGCGACTACTACGGCGACGACCTGCCCTTCTGGACCGAGGTGAAACGCACCGACGGCCAGGTCGTGCCGCGCCTGGTGGTGCCCTACACGCTGGACACCAACGACATGCGCTTTGCGCTGCCGCAAGGCTTCTCGCAGGCCGAAGATTTCTTCATCTACCTGCGCGACAGCTTTGATGCGCTGTATGCCGAAGGCAGCGCCTCACCCAAGATGCTGAGCATCGGCATGCACTGCCGCCTGCTCGGCCGGCCGGGCCGCATTGTGGCGCTGCAGCGTTTTCTGGACCATGTGCAAAAGCACGAGCGCGTCTGGATCTGCCGCCGCATCGACATTGCGCGGCACTGGCAGGCCAACCATCCTTACATGCCCCGGCAGGAAAGCTGAACATGGCCCTCACGCTTGAACAAGTCAATGCCGTATCGCGCGCAGAAGCGCTGCAACTGCTCGACGGCCTCTATGAGCATTCCCCCTGGATTGCCGACAAGGCGCTGGACGCCCGCCCTTTCCAGTCGCTTGCCCACCTGAAGCACGCCATGGCGCAGGTGCTGCGCGAGGCCGGCAGGGACACGCAGGTCAAGCTCATCCAGGCCCACCCCGAGCTGGCCGGCAAAGCCATGGTCAGCAAAAGCCTTACCGCCGAATCAACGAATGAGCAGGGCAAGGCCGGCCTGACCGACTGCACACCCGAAGAGTTCGCCACCCTGCAAAAACTCAATGCCGACTACAACGCGAAGTTCGGCTTTCCTTTCATCCTGGCGGTGCGCGGCCCGCGCGGCGACGGTTTGAGCAAGCATCAGATCATCGAGACCTTCACCCGCCGACTGCAGAACCACCCTGATTTCGAGCTCCAGGAAAACCTGCGCAACATCCACCGCGTGGTGGAACTGCGGCTCAATGACAAGTTCGCCGCCGTGCCCACCCTGGGCAACAACGTATGGGACTGGCACGAAACAATGTCGCAGTACAGCGACCCCGGCTACCTTGAAAAAGGCCAGCTCACCGTGACCTACCTTACCGATGCGCACCGCGCCTGCGCGGCATTCATCAGCAGCGCCATGCGTGAGTGCGGGTTTGACGAGGTGACGATTGATGCGGTGGGCAATGTCGTCGGCATTTACAAGGCGGCCACGCCCAATGCCAAGACCCTGCTCACCGGTAGCCATTACGACACCGTGCGCAACGGCGGCAAGTACGATGGCCGGCTTGGCATCTTCGTGCCCATGGCCTGCGTGCGCGAGTTGCATCGCCAGGGCAAGCGCCTGCCCTTCAACTTTGAAGTCGTCGGTTTTGCCGAAGAAGAAGGTCAGCGCTACAAGGCCACTTTTTTGGGATCAGGCGCACTGATCGGCGACTTCAAGCCCGAATGGCTGGACCAGAAAGACGCGGACGGCATCACCATGCGCGAGGCCATGCACAACGCCGGCCTCAAGCCCGAAGACATCACGAACATCAAACGTGGCGCGGACAGCTACCTCGGGTTTATTGAAGTGCACATTGAGCAAGGCCCGGTACTTAACGAGCTCGACCTGCCCCTGGGCATCGTGACCTCCATCAACGGCAATGTGCGCTACCTGTGCGAGATCACCGGCATGGCCAGCCATGCGGGCACCACGCCCATGACCCGCCGCCGTGACGCTGCAGCGGCCGCGGCCGAGCTGCTGCTGTATGTGGAGCGGCGCGCGGCACAGGACGGTAATTCCGTCGGCACGGTCGGCATGCTGCAGGTACCCAGCGGCTCCATCAACGTGGTACCCGGGCGCTGCCTCTTTTCGCTCGACCTGCGCGCGCCCATCGATGCACAGCGCGACGCGCTGGTAGCCGACGTGCTGGCCGAGCTCAAAAACATCTGCGACCGCCGCGGCGTGCATTTCACCACCGAGCTGACCGAACGCGCCGCCGCCGCGCCCAGCGCACCGGCCTGGCAGCAGCGCTGGGAGGCCGCGGTGCAAAGCCTGGGCGTGCCCCTCTATCGCATGCCCAGCGGCGCCGGCCACGACGCGATGAAGCTGCACAAGGTGATGCCTCAGGCCATGCTCTTTGTGCGCGGGCAAAACTCTGGCATCAGCCACAACCCGCTGGAAAGCACGACCAGCGACGACATTGACCTTGCGATCCAGGCCCTGGCGCATCTGCTCACCCATCTTTCCCCTGAACAACAATGACCCTCACCACCGACTACGCCCAGCTCGACAGCTGGATCGACGCCCATTTCGACGAGGAAACGGCATTCCTGCAGCAGCTCATCCGTGTGCCCACCGACACGCCGCCGGGCAACAACGCGCCACATGCCGAGCGCACGGCTGAACTCATCAAGGCCTTTGGCTTTGAGGCTGAAAAGCACCCGGTGCCCGAAGCCGAAGTGCGCGGCTACGGCATGGAGTCCATCACCAACCTGATCGTGCGCCGCAAGTACGGCGGTAGTGGCGAGGGAAAGGGCAAAGGCAAAACCATTGCCCTCAATGCCCACGGCGACGTGGTGCCGCCCGGCGAAGGCTGGACCAAGGACCCCTATGGCGGCGAGATTGAAGGCGGCAAGATTTATGGCCGCGCCTCGGCCGTCAGCAAATGCGACTTCGCCAGCTTCACCTTTGCAGTGCGCGCGCTCGAATCACTGGGCGCGCCGCTCAAAGGCAGCGTCGAGCTGCACTTCACCTACGACGAAGAATTCGGCGGCGAGATGGGCCCGGGGTGGCTGCTCAAAAAGGGCCTGACCAAACCCGACCTGCTGATTGCGGCGGGCTTTTCCTACGAAGTCGTCACCGCGCACAACGGCTGCCTGCAAATGGAGGTCACGGTGCACGGCAAAATGGCGCACGCCGCCATTCCCGACACCGGCATCGACGCCTTGCAGGGGGCGGTGCATATCCTCAATGCGCTCTATGCGCAGAACGTGCTCTACCAGCAGGTGACATCCAAGGTCGAGGGCATCCAGCACCCTTACCTG
>NZ_JBFUBD010000330.1:0-2996 GCF_056405935.1 Polaromonas sp. P1_E3 | reverse complement strand
CTGAAGGGCAAATGGTCGGTACTGATCTTCATGCCGGCCGCGTTCACTTTCAACTGCCCTACCGAAGTTGAAGATGCTGCCGACAACTACGCAGAATTCCAGAAGGCCGGTGCAGAGGTTTACATCGTGACCACCGACACCCATTTCTCGCACAAGGTCTGGCACGAAACATCCCCCGCAGTCGGCAAAGCCAAGTTCCCGCTGGTGGGCGACCCGACCCACACGCTGACCAAGGCCTTTGACGTGTTCATCCCTGAAGAAGGCCTGGCATTGCGCGGCACCTTCGTGATCAACCCTGAAGGCGTCATCAAGACCGCTGAAGTGCACTCCAACGAGATCGCACGCGACGTCAAGGAGACCCTGCGCAAGCTGAAGGCTGCCCAGTACACCGCCGCCCACCCCGGCCAGGTTTGCCCTGCGAAGTGGAACGAAGGCGCCAAGACGATCGCCCCGTCCATCGACCTGGTTGGCAAGATCTAAGAACCCCGCTGCCTTCCTGACGAAGGCCCGGGGCCCGGCACACACAGATGTGCCGTCCCGGGCCTTTTTGTTTCCAACTGACCCTGAAAGTGAGTCCGACATGCTCGACGCCGCCACCAAAGCCCAACTGAAAAGCTATCTCGAACGCGCCACTGCGCCCATCGAAATCGTCGCGTCGCTGGACGGCAGCGAGGCTTCGGGCGAAGTGCTGTCGCTGCTCAGAGACGTGGCTGAGTCTTCGCCGCTGGTCAAGCTGACCGAAAGCCGCGACGACCCGCACCGCAAGCCCTCTTTCTCCATCAACCGCCCCGGTGAAAACCACGGCCCGCGCTTTGCCGGCCTGCCCATGGGCCACGAATTCACCTCGCTGATCCTGGCGCTGCTGCAGATTGGTGGCTACCCGCCCAAGGTCGAGCAGCCCGTGCTCGAACAGATCCGCGCGCTGGATGGTGACTTCGACTTCGAGGTGTATGTCTCGCTGACCTGCCACAACTGCCCGGACGTAGTGCAGGCACTGAACCTGATGGCGGTGCAGAACCCGCGCATCAAGACCACCATGATCGAGGGCGGCACATTCCAGGATGAAGTGAAGGAGCGCGAGATCATGGGCGTGCCCACGGTCTTCCTCAACGGCACCATGTTCGGAAACGGCCGCATGAGCCTGGAAGAAATCCTGGCCAAGATTGACACCAGCGGCGTCGAACGCGAAGCCAAAAAAATCGACGGCAAGGAAGCTTTTGACGTGCTGATCGTCGGCGGCGGCCCCGCCGGCGCGGCTGCGGCCGTGTATGCCGCGCGCAAGGGCATCCGCACCGGCGTGGCGTCCGAGCGTTTCGGAGGCCAGGTGCTGGACACCCTGGGCATCGAGAACTTCATCTCCATCAAGGAAACCGAAGGCCCCAAATTTGCGCACGCACTGGAAGAGCACGTGCGCAACTACGACGTGGACATCATGAACCTGCAGCGCGCCAAGGCGCTGGTACCCAATAGCGGGCCCGACAAAAACCTGATTGAAGTGCAGCTCGAAAGCGGCGCATCGCTCAAAAGCAAGTCCATTGTGATCTCGACCGGCGCGCGCTGGCGCAACATCAACGTGCCCGGCGAGCATGAGTTCAAGAACAAGGGTGTGGCCTACTGCCCGCACTGCGACGGCCCGCTGTTCAAGGGCAAGCGCGTGGCGGTGATTGGCGGCGGCAACTCCGGCGTCGAAGCCGCGATCGACCTGGCCGGCATCGTCGGCCATGTGACACTGATTGAGTTCGACACCGCGCTGCGTGCCGACGCCGTGCTGCAGCGCAAGCTGGGCAGTTTGCAAAACGTGACGGTGATCACCAACGCGCAGACGACCGAAATCACCGGCGACCAGAAGGTCAATGGCCTGGTCTACAAAGACCGTGCCAGTGGCGAGCTGAAAACCGTGGAGCTCGAAGGCGTGTTCATCCAGATCGGCCTGGTGCCCAACACCGACTGGCTCAAGGGCGTGGTGGATCTGTCCAAACACGGCGAGATCATCGTTGACGCCAAGGGTCAGACCTCGGTGCCGGGGGTGTTTGCGGCCGGCGACGTAACGACCGTGCCATTCAAGCAGATCATCATTGCAGCCGGCGAAGGCGCGAAGGCGGCGCTCAGCGCGTTTGACTACCTGATCCGCAGCCCCATCGCCGCGTGATACGCCGGTAAGGCCTTGAAGCGCTAAAAAAACCGCCTCAACCGGGGGCCAAAGCCCACCCCGCCAAGATTGCGCGAATGATTCCCCAAACGCGCCTTCTGGCACCTGTGGCGCTGGCCCATCGCAATGGGCGTGCCCAGCGCAACAGGCCTGCTAACCTCGCTGGAATCCGGCGGGGGCTGGGAGACTGGTGGTCTGGGTCGGCCTGTGGCTACCCGTTGCTGTGATGGGCTGGTTTGCATGGGCACCCCGCCGGCCGGCCAGGCGGTGAGCCGTAGCCGTGAGCGGCTTTGCCACCAGGGTCGCGAGCGAGGTTTCGTACAGGCGATAAAATGAGAGGCTGTCTCGCAGGATCTCGCGCTATAGGCCTGAGCTGAAGATACGCACGAGCCCTGCCCCGTCATCCAGAACCACTTTCCGTCTTCCTCTTGTTTCCCCTTGCCTTTCCCCTCTTCTCATGAGCGCCTTTAACACCGAACGCATTCTTTCCGTCCACCACTGGACCGACAACCTCTTCAGTTTTACCGCCACCCGTGATTCCGGCTTCCGTTTTGTGAACGGCCAGTTCACCATGATCGGCCTTCCCGTGGACGGTAAACCGCTGCTGCGCGCTTACAGTGTGGCCAGCGCGAACCACGAGGACCAGCTGGAGTTTTTCAGCATCAAGGTGCCGGACGGCCCGCTGACTTCGCGGCTGCAGCACCTCAAACCTGGCGACGACATCCTGGTTGGCCGCAAGCCGACCGGCACGTTGTTGCTGCAAAACCTGCTGCCCGGCGGCACACTGTGGCTGCTGGCCACCGGCACCGGCCTGGCTCCTTTTCTTTCGCTGATCAAGGACCCGGAC
>NZ_JBFUBD010000329.1:0-3001 GCF_056405935.1 Polaromonas sp. P1_E3 | reverse complement strand
GGCTCTCCCTGCGCCTTCGGGCATGTAGCCATCCTGAGGTCCCCACACGATCAGTGTTGGCGGCTGGTATTTCCGCAGGTAGGCCTGGTATTTTGGGAACCACTGCAGGTTTTCCTTCAATCCCTCCATCAACGCCAGGGCGATGGCGCGGCGCTTCGGATGGTTCATGAGCGGCCACGACAAGCGCCATAGATCAGGCGGAATGCGGTCCACCAGGTCCGCATCGACCTCCCCGATAAATTCTTTCCTGAAACCGTCTTCACTTACCGCCTCTTCCAGTTTGGCGCGCGCCTCTTTCGAGGGATTCGCCCAGTAGTCCTGGATAGGCTTGTATTTGGGCCCCAGCTGATCCTCATAAATATCACCATTCTGAATAATGAGCGCAGCTACCCGCTCGGGATGGCGGATGGCCAGGCGCAGTCCGATTTGCGAGCCATAGTCGTGCAGGTAAAGCGCATACCGTTTCAGGCCCAAACTCTCCGTGAACTGCTTGAGGAAGCCGGCATATCCATCAAACGAGCATGCCTGCTCACTGTTTTCCGGCGTCCCGCTGTAGCCGAACCCCGGATAGTCCGGCGCAATCAGCCGCCAGCGGTCAGYCAGCGCCGGCATGAAATTGCGGAACTGGAAAGACGAGCTCGGATAGCCGTGCGGCAGCAAGACAACCGGCGCCTCAGGGACTCCGGCCTCGCGGTAAAAGATGGGCACACCATCGATCTCAAGGGTCTTGTGTACTATCGGCAGGTTCGCAGGGTTGAATGGATTCATGTCATGCTCCAGCCAGGAAAATACCTCGACCCGAGATGTCGGCATGTAGGACAACGGTGTCGGTCAGTGCCGCCGCCCGGCAACCGCTTACACCACCCTCTCCCCATTTTTGT
Organism: Polaromonas sp. P1_E3; assembly: GCF_056405935.1. Classification (NCBI taxonomy): domain Bacteria; kingdom Pseudomonadati; phylum Pseudomonadota; class Betaproteobacteria; order Burkholderiales; family Comamonadaceae; genus Polaromonas; species Polaromonas sp. P1_E3. The sequence goes on along the minus strand of NZ_JBFUBD010000329.1, from coordinate 2,120 downwards.
GCGCCGCCTTGTCGCAAATTAGCGACCCGGTGAAACCGCCGGGCTTGTCAATCCCGGCAGGCATCGCTACATTGGATTTTTTAAAGGATCCGCAATGCCTGCTGAAGTTGCCGCCAAGTCCACTGATCCGAGGCCGGCTCCCCCTGCGCCTGTTTCTGCGCCCACCTCCACAGCTCCGGCCAGTCCTGCGATCTCCCACATCCGATTGACCTCCCACTCGGGAGGTTATGGCGCCCTGCCCATCCGCTGGGCCGCCGCCACTGCCGCCGAACGCGGCCCCGTGGTCGGCACCACCACCAAACGCAGCCACCGCAATGTCATCGGTACGCACAGCGGTTCGTACAGCGTCTACCGCGCGCTGGCCGTTGCCTCCGGCGCGCTCAAAGCCAGCCACAAGGCTGACCTGACCAACACCTCGCCGACCGATGTGATTGGCCCCTACCCGCAATGGAGTGAGCCCGGCCGCATCGTCGCCATGGACCCATGGGGTGCCATGGTGGCCGACGTTTTTGCCAGTGAGCTGGCGGCGGGTTACGACATCCGGCCAACCATCGCGGTCACCCAGGCCCATGTCATCCTGCCCGAGGTGATCGAGGCCCTGCAGTCCGGCAGGCTCAAGGCCGACGGCAAGTTTTTGACAGCCGGCGGCGCGGCCATGGTGACCAAGGTCGCCGTTGAACCGGTCTGGTACCTGCCCGAGATTGCCCGCCGCTTTGGCTGCAGCGAAACCGATTTGCGCCGCGTGCTGTTTGAAGAAACTGGCGGCATGTACCCCGAGCTCGTCACCCGCAGCGATCTGGAAGTTTTCCTGCCGCCCATCGGCGGCCTCACGGCGTACATTTTCGGCCGCCCTCGCGACCTCGCCAACCCCGATATCGAGCTGACAGCCCGCGTACACGACGAATGCAACGGTTCCGACGTCTTCGGCTCCGACATCTGCACTTGCCGCCCATACCTCACGCACGCCATTGAAGAATGCATCCAGGGTGCACAGCGCGGCGGCGTGGGCCTGGTGTCTTATTTTCGCAAGGAAGGCCGGGCGCTGGGTGAAGTCACCAAGTTCCTCGTCTACAACGCCCGCAAGCGCCAGGTCGGCGGCGACACGGCTGACCAGTATTTCAACCGTACCGAATGCGTGGCCGGCGTTCAGGACATGCGCTTCCAGGAGCTGATGCCCGACGTGCTCAACTGGCTGGGCATCCGCAAAATCCACCGGCTCGTTTCCATGAGCAACATGAAGTACGACGCCATCACCCGCTCGGGCATCGAGGTGGTTCAGCGCATCAACATTCCCGAACACATGATCCCTGCTGACGCCCAGGTTGAAATGGACGCCAAGATGGCCGCAGGCTATTTCACCCCCGGCGCGGTGCCCGACGCCGAAGAACTGAAAAAAGCCAAGGGCCGGGGGCTGGATGTCTGAAACCACGCCCCGACCTGACAGTTCCGCCGCCCCCAGCAACCCCGTCAACGCCAACTACACCATCGCCGGAAACCTGCGCGGCATCAGCGCCGCCGCAGAATTACGCTCCACCAGAACGATTCGTGCCCGCGCCGCCGCGCTGCTCGAACGGGCACGCCGCGGCGAATCCGCCTGGTTTACCGTCAATGACGGCGCCCTGACAACCGCTGCCGCGCTGGTGGCCGAAATCACCCGCGCCCGCTATCCGGGCCTGGACATTCCGTACCACAGCCGCTGGCGGCATTTCGAAGCCGGCGGCATTGACCGCCTGGCCCAGCTGAATGATGCGCTGGCATCCGCCACGCCCGCCGGGCGCGCCCGCGCGCAGATTGACCTCGCGCTCATCAGCGTGCTGCTGGACGCCGGTGCCGGCGCCCAATGGCACTACCTTGAAGCAGCCCAAGGGGAGCACCCCTGCAGCGAATACAGCCGTTCCGAAGGCCTCGGCGTGGCAAGTTTTCATGCTTTCATGGCCGGCCTCTTTTCAAGCGACCCGCAGCAGCCATTGCAAGCCGATGCTGCCCGCCTCAAAACCATTACCKCCGACCAGCTGGCCCAGGCTTACCAGGTCACGCCCKAGAATACGCTGATCGGCCTCGACGGGCGCGCCGCGCTGCTGCTGCGCCTGGGCCAGTCGCTGCAATACCAGCCCGCGATC
>NZ_JBFUBD010000328.1:0-3005 GCF_056405935.1 Polaromonas sp. P1_E3 | reverse complement strand
GTGTAACTCAGCAGCTTGAAGCCGGCTTTTTTGGCCTGCGCCACGGTATCGGCGTTCCAGAGCTTGTGGTTGCACACGATGGCCACGCAACCCAGTTGAACCGCGGTTTGCAGCCAGTTGGCGGGCAGTTCGTCGAGCAGCAGGCCGCGCGGCAGCTGCGGCTGGGCTGCACGGGCCGCCTCCAGCGACAGAGGCTGGAACGATGTCAGCAGCGGTGGCACAGCCGTACCCCGCCAAAGCCGGGCCGCCTCATTGGCCACCACGGTACCCGTGCGGGTCTCTGCACCCGGTGTGGGCTTGATTTCGATGTTGAGGAAGTAGCCCTTGTCCAGGCAATAGCGGGCAATGCGCTCAAAGCTCGCCAGGCTTTCCGCGGCAAAAGCCGGTGAATGCCAGCTGCCAGCGTCCAGTTTTGCCAACGCGTCCCAGGGTTGCTCGCCAGCCACACCCTTGCCGTTGCTGGTACGTTCCAGGGTGGCGTCGTGCAGCAAAAAAGGGACATCATCGGCGCTGAGCTTCACATCGCATTCGAACATGCGGTAGCCGTGGCTGGCGCCCAGCATGAAGGAGGCCAGGGTGTTTTCGGGTGCCAGCTTGCCGGCGCCGCGGTGCGCCACCCAACGGGGATAAGGCCAGAAAGCTGGAGCCCCCACGCTTGCCACTGCGTGTGCTGCGCTGCCCCCCGAGGGCGCTGGCCTTGCTTGGGGCGGCCCGGCGCTGCGGCCGGCCGCAGCGCCACCCGCTGAGTCGTTCTGCTCAGTACTCATGGCAGGCGTTTGCCGGTCTCGGCGTCAAACCAGTGCAAGCGGTCTGCGCGTGGCGTGACATGAATGGTCGCGCCGATTTCGGGCGCCGTTGACAGGCTTTCATCGGTACGCACGATCAGGAATTCTTCGCCCATGCGGCAATACACCAGGCGCTCGGCGCCCAGCATTTCGATGGTGTCGACCTGCACGGCCCAACCCGTGGCGCCCACCGTCAGGTGTTCGGGCCGTATGCCCAGGATGGCGCCGGGCTTGCCGCCGAAGTCGGCGTTCGGCGCCTGCTTGAGCAGATTCATGGGCGGCGAGCCCATGAAGCTCGCCACAAAGGTGGTGGCCGGCCGGTTGTAAACCTCTTCGGGCGTGCCGAACTGCTCCATGCGGCCGGCGTTCATCACCATCATGCGCTGCGCCAGCGTCATGGCTTCCACCTGGTCGTGCGTCACGAAGAGCGAGGTGATGCCGAGTTCGCGGTGCAGTTTCTGGATCTCCAGGCGTGTCTGCACGCGCAGCTTGGCGTCCAGGTTGGACAGTGGCTCATCGAACAAAAACACCTGCGGCTGGCGCACGATGGCGCGGCCCATGGCCACGCGCTGGCGCTGCCCGCCTGAGAGGGCACGGGGCTTGCGGTCCAGCAGGTGGCCCAGCTCGAGGATCTTGGCGGCTTTGTCGACACGCGTTTTGATTTCGTCCTTGGGCACCTTGGCGATCTTCAGGCCGTAGGCCATGTTGTCGAAGACGCTCATGTGCGGGTAGAGCGCGTAGTTCTGGAACACCATGGCGATGTCGCGTTCGGAGGGCTCCAGCTCATTGACGACCTTGCCGCCAATGGAAATCTGCCCGTCGCTGACTTCTTCGAGCCCGGCCACCATGCGCAGCAGGGTGGATTTGCCACAGCCTGAGGGTCCGACGATGACGATGAATTCGTGGTCGTTGATCTCGGCGTTCACGCCGTGCAGCACCTGCAGCATGTCCTTGCCGGAGCCGTAGCGTTTGATGACGTTGTTGAATGAAAGGGATGCCATGTCTGTATTTCCGTTGTGTCTTGGTTGTTCTTGATGGGGCTGGCTATTGCTTTATTTCTCGGTGTCGACCAGGCCCTTGACGAACCATTTCTGCATCAGTACCACCACCAGGGCGGGCGGCAGCATCGCCAGAATCGCAGTGGCCATGACCACGTTCCATTCGTTCTGCCCGTCGCCGCCGGCGATCATGCGTTTGATACCCACCACCACCGGGTACATGTCTTCGCTCGTCGTGGCCAGCAGCGGCCAGAGGTACTGGTTCCAGCCGTAGATGAACTGGATGACGAAGAGCGCTGCGATTGAAGTCTTCGACAGCGGCAGCAGCACGTCAAAGAAAAAGCGCATCGGGCTGGCGCCATCCATGCGCGAGGCCTCAGTCAACTCTTCTGGCACCGTCAGGAAAAATTGCCGGAACAGAAAAGTCGCCGTCGCCGAGGCAATCAGCGGTACCGTGAGGCCTGCATAGGTGTTGAGCATGTTCAGGTCAGACAACACCTTGTAGGTGGGCAAAATGCGCACCTCCACCGGCAGCATCAGCGTAATGAAGATGGCCCAGAAGCAGGTCTTCTTGAACGGAAAGCGGAAGTACACGATGGCGAACGCCGACAGCAGCGAAATCGTGATCTTGCCGATGGCGATCACCATCGCCGTGACGAAGCTGACCCACATCATGTGCGCGACCGGTGCGTTGGAACCGGCAGCGGATTCACGCCCGAACAGCGCCGCCTTGTAGCTGTCGAGCATGTTCGTACCCGGCAGCAAAGGCATGGGCGCCTGCACGATCTCCTGCGCGGTGTGGGTCGAGGCCACAAAGGCAAGGTAGAGGGGAAAGGCGACGATAAAGACGCCCAGGATCACGATGACGTGGGCCAGAATGCCGTGGGTACCGCGTTTTTCAACCATGGTGGGCTCCCGTCGTGTTTTTTATTGTCGGTTTCATCAGTATTGGACTTTCTTCTCTACGTAGCGGAACTGGATGACCGTGAGCGCCACCACGATCACCATCAAGACGACCGACTGCGCAGCCGAGCCGCCCAGGTCCATGGCTTTGAAGCCGTCGTAGTACACCTTGTAGACCAGGATGGCCGTGTCCTTGCCTGGCCCGCCTTGCGTGGCGGCGTCGACGATGGCAAACGTATCGAAGAAGGCGTAGACCACGTTGATCACCAGCAGGAAGAAGGTCGTGGGCGACAGCAGCGGGAACTGGATGGTCCAGAAG
>NZ_JBFUBD010000327.1:0-3024 GCF_056405935.1 Polaromonas sp. P1_E3 | reverse complement strand
GGCACAGCCCCTCCCCGATAACCTGGGTTCCCAAAGAAAATCGCGAGGGGTCATTGGAGACAAAAACATTGCGGAAATTTTTGTCCTGTTCCCAGTACCAGTCGGACGAAAGGTCGGTGAGGCTGCGAAAACGCTCTTCGCTACGGCGCAGCTTGGCCTCGGCCTCAAGCCGTGCGGTGATGTCGGTGCCCACGCCGTGATAGCCGGTGAAACGGCCGTTGGCATCCATCATCGGCTCGCCGCTGATGCACAGGGTCACACGCCTGCCGTCTTTTTCTACGCGTTCGTATTCGAAATTCCGGAAAACTTCGTGGCGCTCCAACTGGGCACGGTGGCGTGCCCACAGCTCCTGGTTGGCTTCGCTGTAGTCAATTTCCCAACGGGTCTTTCCAAGGTGCTCGCTGATGACGCGTTTGGCCTCCTCTGTCTTGCCGCCGGACAGCTTGGTGAACCGGAATTTGGCATCGGTTTCCCAATACCAGTCGGAGGAAAGGCTGGCCAGGCTGCGGAACTGCCTTTCGCTGCTGCGCAGGCGGGCCTCGTCGGCCAGCTGCTGGGTGATGTCTTCAGCGGTGACCAGAATATGCGTCACCGCACCACTGGGGTCCTTCAGCGGGACCTTGCGCATGTGCACGTGAATGGCGCCCCTGTGCTTTGTATAAGCCAGCCGGTCAGGGAAGTCCTGCATCTCGCCTGAAGCGATCAGGCTCAGATCTGCCGCATACATATTGTGGGCATGGGCCTTTGGCCAGAGATCATGGACGGTGCGGCCCAGCGCTTCTGCGCGGGTGACGCCGTAGAGCTCTTCTGCGGCGCGGTTCCATGCCAGGAAGCGGTGGTCCGTGGTGGATTTCAGGTGCAGGGCGATCGGGACGTTCTCGACGATGTCATCGAGCAGGCGGGCGACCTTGCGTTCTTTTTCTTCAGCACGCCGGCTGGTTGTGACGTCGCGCGTGATTCCGCGGTACCCCGTGAACTCCTGCTGCTTGTTGAATACCGGAACGCCGCTGATGGAAAAGTAATGCGCGACGCCGTCCTCCATCACACGTATGTATTCGAAATCGCGAAAGGACTGGCGTTCGTCCAGCACAGCGCGATGGTCCTCCCAGGACGTCGTGACCGGGAGGGCGCCAGGCAGCTCCCAGCGGCATTTGCCAACGGAGCTGTCGAGGTCGTCGTCGCGTGACCTGTCGCTGTACTCGGCCGTGAAGTCGGTAAAACGGTACTGCGCGTCCTGCTCCCAGTACCAGTCCGCTGAAATGGTCGTCAGGCCGCGCAGGCTGCTGACATCCTCTTTAAGGGTCTCGACCAGGCGCTTCTGCTCGGCGAGCTCCAGCTTCAGTGCATCGTTGGCGGCGGCCAGCGCAAGTGCTTCCTCCTGAAGGCGTTGCTGGGATGTCTCTGCGGCCTCGTCGCGCTTCATGGCGTCACCTGCCTCAAATCGGGGCCGCTGCGGGCCTGTGGAGGCATGTGCCTTCCCCTCAGGCCAGGCTCACGGTGGACTGCGGTGAATGCGCTTGGCAAACTGGGGTTCATCCGCCGATGGTGACTTTCTTTGCAGTGGTGCGGGGCCCTGTCAATGCCCGCGCTTTAAAGGAGCAGCCGCAGGGCAAGTGTGTAATGCTGCATTCAATTGCGCTATAGGACAACACCCTGATTTCTTTTGGCCCTGTCTTCCATTAGTCTGGCGCAGTTTTTGCATACTTAAGACCTCTTCAAATATCGCCCAATAGGTCGTCGGAACTACATGAAATGCCATTCTGTATTTGGTGATTATTACCATTAGGCCCTTCAGGCCGTCTGGGGGTATTCCAGTGCCAGCCCGGCCGCCTGCCAGGCGTCAATACCGCCGTGCAACGGCCTGACGTTGCTGAATCCGGCCGCCATCAGGCGTTTGGCCACCAGAGCGGCAGAAGCATCATTGGGGCAGGCGCAATAAACGACCACCGCAACATCGTGCGGGATATCAAGCGATGCCCGGGTGCGGTCCAGGTCCGACCAGACCAGCGCGCCCGGTATGATGCCGCCGCCGGCGCGTGCAAGTTCAGTGCGCACATCCAGGATGACGGCAGGCTTGTCCTGCTGCGTGAGCTGCAGCAATTCCTGCGGTGAAATCCGGGCCATGCGCAGCTGCCGGTAAAAGCGTTGCCGCTGCCACCACTTGTGGAGCAGAAATAGCGCAAAAACAACCAGCAACACCATCAGCCCGATGCGTCCCATCTGCTCAAAAATCGCGAGTACGTCAGCCACCGCGTCGTGAAAGAGCATGCCGATGCCCACACCTGCGCCAGCGTAAAGCGTCGCGCCCAGCGCGTCAAACACCAGGAAACGGCCGAAGGGGATGGCGGTACGCCCGGCCAGCGCCGTGGCCAGCGAAGCAAACCCGGGGATGAACTTGGCCAGGATCAGCGACCTGGCACCCCAGCGCGTGAAGATAGATTCGGTTTGCCGCACGCAGGAATCGGGTGACAGGGAAATGCGGCACAGCGTTTTGAGCACACGGCTGCCGTAGCGGTGGCCGGCCCAGTACCACACGCTGTCAGCGGCCAGGCAGGCCAGAACTGCCGTCAGGACAAGGCTGGCAGCCGAATACTGGCCGTTGAAACTCAAGGCGCCGGTCAGGATCAACACAGGATAGGCGGGAATCGGCAATCCGAGCTGTTCCAGCCCGATGTTGAGGAAAACGGCGGCGAGCCCATAGTGCTCGAGCCACACAATGATCTGTTCCATGGAAGCGTTACCTTAATCCGGTGGTCGTTGCTGGCCGCAAAGCGGTTTACTTCTGTTATTCCTGTTATTCCCGTTGATTCCGGTCTTTTCTGCCCGTCCGTCCAATGTAGACGGCTGCGGTGCAGCCGTAAATGGCGGCCCGGCTAATGTTCTGTTTCCGCGAGAAGAACAATTCGGGTATTTGGACCCGTTTCGCGGGTCCGCGTCCCGCTGCTGCGCTACCATGAACCCTTCGCCTTTTCGTGATTTTCAGAGAGCGGTCCCCGATTGAAATACCTTGTGGCTGTCAGGGCC
>NZ_JBFUBD010000326.1:0-3054 GCF_056405935.1 Polaromonas sp. P1_E3 | reverse complement strand
GGGCGGATTACGTCCTGGTCGGCGCGCGGCACCTCGGGCACGTCCTTGAGCGTCTCGGCAATGGTCTGGCCGGAGATCGTCAGGCAGTCGCCGTGCAGCAAGCCGGCGGCCAGCAGCGTCTTCATCACTTGCGGAATGCCGCCGGCGCGATGGAGGTCCACGGCGAGGTATTTGCCGGATGGCTTCAGGTCGCACAGCACCGGTGTGCGCTGGCGCACGCGCTCGAAATCGTCAATGGTCCATTCAACGCCGGCCGTGTGGGCGATGGCCAGGAAGTGCAGTACGGCATTGGTCGAGCCGCCGGTGGCCATGATCACGGCCACGGCGTTTTCAATGGCTTTTTTGGTGACGATGTCGCGCGGCTTGATGTCCTTCTTGATGGCTTCGACGAGCACCTTGGCCGATTCTTTGGCCGAGTTCATTTTCTCGTCGTGCGGATTGGCCATGGTGCTGGAGTAGGGCAGCGAAATGCCGAGCGCTTCAAACGCGCTGGACATGGTGTTGGCCGTGTACATGCCGCCGCAGCTGCCGGTGCCCGGGATGGCACGGCGCTCAATTTGCAGCAGGTCTTCATCGCTCATGCGTCCGGCGGCGTTCTCCCCCACGGCTTCGAACACACTGACGATGTTGAGGTCCTTGCCCTTGTAGCTGCCGGGCAGGATGGTGCCGCCATAAACGTAGATCGCCGGCACGTTGGCGCGCAGCATGCCCATCAGGCCGCCAGGCATGTTCTTGTCGCAGCCGCCGACCACCAGCACGCCGTCCATCCACTGGCCCTGTACGCAGGTCTCGATGCAGTCCGAGATCACCTCCCGGCTGACCAGGGAGTATTTCATGCCCTCTGTGCCCATGGCCATGCCGTCCGAGATGGTGGGGGTGCCGAACACCTGCGCGTTGCCGCCGGCTTCCTCAATGCCGGCAATCGCGGCGTCGGCCAGCTTTTGCAGGCCGCTGTTGCAGGGTGTGATGGTGCTGTGGCCATTCGCCACGCCGATCATCGGTTTTTTGAAATCGTCGGCCTCGTAGCCCATGGCGTAGTACATGGAGCGGTTGGGCGCGCGGGATTTCCCCTCAGTGATGTTCTTGCTGCGCGGGTTGGCAACGATGTTGACGGTTTTGGTGGTCATGGTGTGATGTCTCGTGGGGGTGATTGCTGTCCGGGCATGCACGCCCCGGCCTGTTGTCGGAAAGGCCAAGTATGCGTGCTTTGATTAATTCTTTCCAATCTATTCTTTAACGTATATTAATATGTGCAACATATGAGTCATGCCTTGGATTCCCGCAGAACACCCCTAATCGAACTCCGTTTGTGGCGCCAATTTCTGGCGGTGGCTGAAGAGCTTCATTTCAGCCGTGCCGCCCGGCGTCTGAACATGACCCAGCCGCCGCTGACGCAGGCGATTGCCCAACTGGAAGTGCTGTTGGAGCTACGGCTGTTTGACCGCACCAAACGCAGCGTACAGCTCACGGCGGCCGGGGCCGCCTTGGTGCCTGAAGCGCGGGAGCTGCTGGCACGCGCCCAGGCCTTGCCGGCCTATGCACGTGCCAGCGCTGACGGTGAAGCGGGGCGCCTTCGGCTGGCTTTTGTCTCTACGGTGGGTTTTGATCTGTTGCCTCGTTGGGTGCGAGAATTTCGTGAACACTACCCCAAAGTGCAGCTGGAATTGATAGAGGCAACAGGCGACGTACAACTGCAAGCCCTTGAACGTGGTGAGATCGACGCAGGTTTCATGCTGCATTCGCCGGGTTTTGCGCCACCAGACCTTGCCTGCCGGCGCATCAGTCAGGATCCGCTGCTGGTAGCGTTGCCGGAGCAGCATCCACTGGCGGGCAAGACTTCGCTTGTCCTTCCAGATCTGTTGAATGAGCCTTTGGTTATTTTCCCGCGGCGCATTGTTCCGTCACTCTACGACGCGATTTTTGCGATGTATTACGCCGCTGGGCAACTGCCGCAAGTTGCGCAGGAGGCGATTCAGATGCAGACCATTGTGAATCTGGTGTCCGCCGGGCTCGGCGTGGCCTGGGTTCCCGAGAGCGTGCGGCAGTTTCAACGGCAGGGAGTGGTATATCGCAGCCTGTCTGCGGGCACGGCCTCAAGGGGTGGCGGCACGCGGGACACTTCGACTGCTGTGCCCAATTGCGAGACAAGCCTGGTTTGGCGGGAGGCCCGCGCCAACCCGGCCCTCGCGCGTTTCGCGGCGTTTATCGGCGTATAGACCGCTCAAAGGCTTCTTCCCGCTCGCGCTGCCGACGCGCCGCCACCGCGCTTTGCTGCTGCTGCCTTTCGGCTGCGGTGAGTTCGCGCTGCTCCATCCGGCGCTGGGCGATTTCCCCGGCACTGCTGCAACGGGCGCCGTGGCTGGCTTCGCAATCAGCAATGATCTTCTTGTCAGAAACCGGTGCCGCTGTGCTTCCTTTGCGTAGCCCGCCCAACGGCCAGGCTTGGGAAGAACTGCCTGAATTGGTGCTTGCCGAATTGGCGCGCGCGTTTGCCGCGGCGTTTTCTGCCGCCCAATCCCTGGGTGCCGCGGCGGCGCCGCCATTGCCATAAAGTACGCCAGGCACGCCAGTTGCGGGCGTGCCGTCAGTTGATCTGGAGGCTGCGGCAGGCGCAGGAGCGGGGACGATGAGTTTTTCGTTGCCACCGCCGCTGGTTGCGCAGGGCGTTTGTGAAAAAACCTTCTTGCCGGTTGCGTCAAGGCACTGGTAGACCTGAGCGGCGGCAGGTTGTACGTCAAGCAAGGCCATGAGGCCGAAAACAGCGGCAAGTCGGAAAGAATCGCGCATGGGTGGTCCTGTGGGGGGCGTCCTGCCAGTCTAATCGAGGGTCGACCACCTGTAAGCCTTTTCCTACGAAACCCGCATGCAAAAATACGGCCCATGCTTATTCATCCGCAAATCAATCCGGTTGCCCTGCAGTTGGGCCCTCTTGCCATTCATTGGTACGGCCTGACCTACCTTGCAGCTTTTTCCCTCTTTTTCTTTCTGGCCACGCTGCGTTTGCGCCACCAGCCCTATGCCTCCATCACTGGTCCGGGCGCCTGGTCACGCAAG
>NZ_JBFUBD010000325.1:0-3086 GCF_056405935.1 Polaromonas sp. P1_E3 | reverse complement strand
GGCGGTGACGTGGTGACAGTGGGTGGAACCGGCAGTGGCACGTTCGCCAACAAGAACGTAGGCAACGGCAAGGTCGTGACGGTGACCGGCTATACGCTGGGCGGTGCCGACGCGGGCAACTACACCGTGGTGCAGCCCACAGCTGTCACGGCCAACATCACACCGGCCAGCCTCACGGTCACGGGTGTGAATGCTCAGAACAAGGTTTTTGACGGTACGACTGCGGCCACCTTGGGCGGTACCGCCGCCGTAGCGGCACTGGCCGGCGACGTGGTCAGTGTAGGGGGCGGCAGCGGTGCTTTTGCCAACGCGAATGTCGGCAACGCAAAGCCCGTAACTGTGACCGGCTATACCTTGGGCGGTGCTGACGCAGCCAACTACACAGTCGTGCAGCCCGCCGGGCTGACGGCCTCTATCACGCCTTTGCCTGTAACAGCTGTGCCGGCACAGGCGGGAACGCTGGTTGGGCGGGGGGCTGCTGATGACAGCGCCGATGCCGCCATGCAGCAGGCCGTGGACGGGACACGTTCCAGATCCAGCCTCATTGAGGCCTCGCCTGTCCTGCGGGTGACCCGCAGCGCAAGCGCTGATGCCTCTGCTGGGGAAGAGATGGTGGTTTCCAGCGGGACGGTCGAGGTGTTGAAGGATGTGGTCTCGGCCGGACGAAAAGATCCGCGCCTGCATATCGTTGACGGCGGCGTCCAGCTGCGAAGCGATGTGCTGGCCGCTCAAAAATAAATCCGGCCACCCCACGGAAGTTTTTTCATGAAATGCAAACTATCTGGCAAGCACACGGTGCTGCTGTTGGCGGCCGCACCGCTCTTCGCGGCCCAGGCAGCGGACCCAATGCCGGTGGACATAGGCACCATCCTCCAGCAGGTCCAGCCGTTCCAGCAAGCCGTCCCATCTCCCCGCCGTGAAAGGCCGGCCATCAACAACGAGGGTAATAACCCGCCAACGCCTGAACGCCCCGCGGTGGCGGTAGATGTCAAAACCATCAATATCATCGGCAAMACCTTGTTCGATACAGCCACGCTGCACGCACTGGTGGCCGATGCTGAAGGCAAAAGCCTGACGCTTGACCAGCTCGACGAAATGGCGGCACGCATAGGTCAGTATTACCACCGCCGGGGCCAGACCTTTGCACGGGCTGTGGTGCCCGCGCAAGTGATCCAGTCAGGCGTTGTGCGCTTTCTGGTGATCGAAGCGCGCTACGGCAAGGTCGGCATCAACAACCAGACGCGTGTGAACGACGTGCTGCTGCAGGCGACGGCGGCGCCGCTGCAAACGGGCCAGGCGGTCGATCAAGCCGTGCTGGACAAGTCCCTGCTGTTGCTGTCGGACATACCTGGCGTAATGGTGCAGGCAACGTTAAGGCCCGGCGATGGAATGGGCACCTCCGATTTGAGCATTGATGCCACACCCGGCCCGTCGGTTTCCGGAAGTGTTGTCCTGGACGGTTATGGCAACAGCTACACCGGAAGAGGCCGCGTTGGCGGCACGGTGTACTTCAACAACCCCTTGCAGCATGGCGATGTGCTCAGCCTGAGTGGCCTGAGCTCGGGGCCTGGGCTGAACTATGGGCGTATGGGCTATGAGTCAGTGGTGAACGGCCAGGGCACGCGCGCGGGCGCCGCCTATTCATCGCTGAACTACAAAGTCGGCGGATCCCTTGAGCCGCTGAATGCCCATGGGTCTGCCGAAACCGGCAGCCTCTGGGGCAAGCATCCGCTGGTGCGAAGCCAGACGGTCAACCTCTACGGGCAAGTCCAGTACGACACGGTGCAGTTGCGCGAACGTGTCGACCTGGCAGGCATCAAAACAGACCGGCATCTCGACAGCTGGACTTCAAGCCTCACGGGCGACTGGCGGGACACGCTGGTGTCCGGCGGCATCAACACCTGGAGCCTGGGATGGACGCGGGGCCGGGTGGTTTTTGATGCTGCCGAGGCCCAGCTGGATGATGCGGCCAGCGCTAAAACACAGGGCTGGTTTTCAAAGGCCAACCTGAGCTTCTCCCGCGTGCAGCGCCTGGGACAAAACAGCACACTGCATTTTTCATGGGCTGGGCAGTGGGCCAGCACCAACCTAGATTCATCGCAAAAAATGTCCGTGGGCGGGCCTTACTCTGTGCGTGCCTATGACGTGGGCACGCTGTCGGGTGATGCGGGCTACCGGGGAAGCATTGAGGTGCGTTATGACCTGGGGCAGGCTGGAGGCGGAAAGTTGCAGGGAGTAGCCTTCTGGGACGGTGCCTACCTGAAGGTCAACCAGCGCCCATGGGTGGCTGGAGTCAACACTGCGACGTTCAGTGGAGCTGGTGTCGGCCTCGACTGGACCGGATTTAACCAGTGGCGCGCCCGGGCATACCTGGCCTCGCCCCTTGGACCTGCGCCCGAACTGGTCAAGGCGACAGATTCAACGCGTGTGTGGACTGAGGTCGCGTACCGGTTTTGAGCCGCCACGGCTTGTGCCCTTTTCTTGCCTTGGCACCGGGCTGGTAGCGGTGCATTACCTGTGCTATTAAATCAATAGCTGCTTGCGCTTACCCTGTAAGGGTTTCGGCCATATTTGATTGTAAAAATCAGATGCCTGCAGGTTTTTTGAGCGTCAGCATCCGGTCCTGGGCCTTGAGCACAATGGTTTTGATTTCCGCGCCTTTTTGCACCGTCAGCCTGACCTCCGCGTCGGGCGCGRCACGGTCCCACAGCTTCTTGTAAAAAGATTCGAGGCTCGCAACCTTGGCGTCATCCACCGCCAGCACGACATCGCCTGCCTCCAACCCGGCCAGATCCGCAGGGCTTTCCTTGCTCACCCGCAGGATCTGTATGCGGCCGCCCTGGTCGTTGGAGGTAATGCCCAGCCACGGCCTGCGGCTTTTCGTACTGGCACCTGAGCGCTGCAGCTCCGCAAGGATCGGACGCAGCAAATCAACCGGCACAAACATGTTGCCCGGCAGGCGCCGGTTTTCACCGGTTGCATCGGACACCAGCAACGAGCCTATGCCCATCAGTTCACCTTTCTGGTTGAAAAGCGGGGCGCCGCTGTGGTTGCCGCCGCTCGCCAGCACAGGCGGACTGGTGAAC
>NZ_JBFUBD010000324.1:0-3094 GCF_056405935.1 Polaromonas sp. P1_E3 | reverse complement strand
GCCCAGTTGAGGTTGGCTTCTACGGGGGTGGTGGTGGTGTCGATGTCGTTGCCGTAAAGGMAGAGGCCGGCTTCGAGCCGCAGCGAGTTGCGCGCGCCCAGGCCGATGGGTTTGACTTCGGGTTGCCCAAGCAGCGCGCGTGCGAGCGTGTCGGCTTGCGTCGCGGGCACCGAGATTTCGAAACCGTCTTCGCCGGTGTAGCCGCTGCGGGTGATGAAGCAGTCGCAGCCGGCCACGGTGAAGCGCCCGCCGGTCATGAACACCAGCTTTTCGACAGCCGGGGCCAGACGCTGCAAGGCAGTGACGGCTTGCGGGCCCTGTAGCGCCATGAGCGCCATTTCGGGCATGGGAATGACGTCGCAGCGTGAGCCGATTTTGGCTTTGATGTGTGCGATGTCGCCCACCTTGCAGGCGCCATTGACGATGATGAAGAGGTCGCCGCCATTCGCGTAGTCGCGGTTGAAGAACATCAGGTCGTCGATGATGCCGCCCTGGTCATTGAGCAGCAGACCGTAGCGCTGCTTGCCGGCGGGCAGGTCGATCACATCGACGGGGATCAGGGATTCAAGGGCCGCCGCCGCTTCGGCACCCACCAGGCGCAACTGGCCCATGTGGGACACGTCGAAAAGACCGGCCGCCTGGCGTGTGTGGTGGTGTTCGGCCATCAGGCCCGCGGGGTACTGCACCGGCATGGAATAGCCCGCAAAAGGCACCATGCGCGCGCCAAGCTCCACATGCAGGTCGTGCAAGGGCGTTTTCAGCAGGGTTTCAGGGGTAGCGGAAGGAGTGGACGAATCGGACAAGGCATTCTCCGGGGGCAAACACGGTCATGGTCAAAAACCATGGGCTGCCCCTGCTGTCCACTTTACCTGAGAGATTCACCCGGCGATGCGGGTTTGCTCCTTCGGTGGGCGGCCTGTGAAAGGCTGCCTCTCTCCAGTAGGGAACGACCTGCAGCGTGGTGCGCCGCAGGGCGGTTGCCAGTCCTTTTGCCTGAGCGTTCAGTGCGACACAAGGGGGTGCCCCCAGGGTGCTCGTGCGCCTTCGGCGGTTTTCGCTAAGGAAAACTCTCTCCTGACCCGGCAAGTGTAACGGAAGCCGCCATGAGGCCGATCAGGCTGCCAGATGCTGGGGCAGCAGCATGGCAATGCGCTCGCTGATGGAGTCGGCGCGCTCATGGCCCGCGATTTTCTCGATTTCTTCCAGCATTTCGCGTGAAGCGGTGAGCATGGTCTCGCGGTCCTTGGCGTTGCGCAGCGCTTCGCGAAAGCGCTCGGCCATTTCCGGGTTGCGCCGGGCGAACATGCGCTCGCAGATGTCGAACAGGAACATGCGGGTCGTGGCAAGCGAGCGTCTGCCTTCAAACTGGTCGGCTGCTACCTGGATGGCCTGCGTGGTTTCGGGGCTGGGAAAGTTCTGCAGTTGCACCTGGGTGGGTGTGGGCGCAGGTGCGGCGGCTTTTGCAGATGCGGACGTCTTCCCGGGATGAGCCTCCAGAAACCCTTCGCGCAAAAGACGCAGGGCAATGGCTTCGCCGTCGCCGTCAAACAGCGGACGGAAATCCTGGGCAGATTTGCTGCCGTCGGCCATCAGCAGCAAGGTGCGCTCGCGCTGGCCCAGCGTTCTCACACCGGGCCTAAGCTCGGCGCGGGCACGGTCGGTTTTGTGGAGCTGCATGGATTTCATCCTCAAATGAAAGCCTGAGCATGACGACCGGACGTGACAGCTTCGTGAATCCCCTTCCGAATGTCCTTCTGTAGATGACTATTTGGCGTAGACCAGGTCGCGCAGGCCCAACGAGAGTTGCGGTACGTAAGTGATCACCATCAGGCAAGCCAGTATGACCAGTACAAAGGGAAGCAGGTAGGGCACGATGCGGTCCAGCGATATTTTGGCCACTGTGCAGGCAGCAAAAAGATTCACACCGAAAGGTGGCGTAATCATGCCAAGCGCGAGGTTGACCACCATCACCAAGCCGAAATGTACCGGGTCTATGCCGAAATGCACCGCCACCGGCGCCAGGATGGGCGCGAGCACGATGATGGCTGCACTGGTTTCAATGAACATGCCGATGATGAACAGTGCCGCGTTGACGCCCAGCAGGAAGAGGGCGGGTGATTGCAGCACTGCCTCCAGCCAGCGGCCTATGGCGTCCGGCACGCCGGCCCGGGTGATCAGGAAGGCAAACAGCCCGGCGTTGGCGATGATGAACATGATCACGGCGCTGGAAATCACCGATTTGCGCAGGATGACGTAGAGGTCGGCCAGCCTGATTTCGCGGTAGATCACGATGCCCACGACCAGCGCGTAGAACACCGCTACGGCAGAGGCTTCGGTCGGTGTAAAAATTCCCCCATAAATCCCGCCCAGAATAATCACGGGCATCAGCAGTGCCCAGCCCGCCTGCCAGGTTGCCTTGCCGAAGCCCAGGCGGCCGTCACCGTCCTGTTTGCCCCAACCTTTCCAGCGGCAATACAGGTGTACAAACAACATCAAGGCACCGCCGATCAGCAGCCCGGGGCCAAAGCCGGCAATAAAGAGTTCGCCGATCGAAACTTCGGCGCTGACGCCGTAAAGAATCATGGGAATGGATGGCGGAATGATGACGCCCAGTTCGGCGCTGGTAGCCTGCAGGGCTGCGGCGTAGGCGGTGGGGTAGCCATGCTTGATGAGCGCGGGGATCAGGATGGCGCCAATGGCAAAAGTCGTGGCCACCGACGAGCCGGAGACGGCCGCAAAGATCATGCAGGTCAGCACGCAGGTCATGGGCAGGCCGCCCTGGACGCCGCCCACAATGCTTTTGGCGAACTCGACAAGCCGGCGCGAGATGCCACCGGTTTCCATCAGGTTGCCGGCCAGGATGAAAAAGGGGATCGCGGCCAGCGGAAATTTATTGATCGAGGAGAACATCTCCTTGACCGAAATCAGCATGTTGGCATTGGACGCCTGGATGCCAAAGATGGAGGCCAGCCCGATAGACACGGCCACGGAAACGGTGAGTGCGAAACACAACACCATGGTCGAGATCATCACGGCGGTCATACTTGGCCCCCACGGTCACTCACTTCGTGTGTTCCCTGCCCCCCTAGGGGGC
>NZ_JBFUBD010000323.1:0-3106 GCF_056405935.1 Polaromonas sp. P1_E3 | reverse complement strand
GTTTATGGGAAAACGCCCAAGGAAAGCGCTCAGGTGTTCGGGATGACCAGCGTCCACGGCGTTTTTTGCCAGGCCAGCACCTCTTCCTGCAGAAGATGGGCCGACTGCGGAAAGGCCTGCGCCCAGCCGGTGCGGCAGTTCAGCACAAAAATCTTTCCGGGCTCGGCGCTGCTTTCGAGCTGAAGGCCCTTGAGGTCGGGGTCGCGGCGGGCGTGGCACAGGATGACCGCCAGGCGCAGGCACAGCAGCTGCTGGATGAACACCCGGTCTTCAAAATTGACTTCCAGCTTGCGGAGCTTGCCGCGGTGGCCCAGCACCAGCAGGCTCAGGCGGTGCAGCTCGGGCAAGGCAAAACCGGGTGCATCGGCGTTGTCCAGGATATAGGCGCCATGCTTGTGATAGTCGCTGTGTGAGATCTGGCTGCCGATTTCATGCAGTTGGGCCGCCCATTCCAGCTTGCGCTGAAAGCGCTCCAGCTCGGCGCCGGGCATACCGCTGGCGGACATCGAAAAAAGATGCCTGGCAACCTTGCTGACCCGCTGCGCCTGCGCGGTATCGGCGCCGAACTTGCCCGCCAGCCGCTGCACGGTGGTGGAGCGCAAATCGGTCAGGTCCTGTTCACGGTCCAGCAGGTCGTAGAGCACGCCGTGGCGCAGCGCGCCCTGAGCGGCTTCCATCTGCTGGATACCCAGCAGGTCGAACACAGCCCGAAGCACGCTGACACCGCCGCCTATGACCGCACGCCGGTCGTCCTTCATGCCGTCGAGTTTCAGCCGGTCGACACTTTGCGCCTTGAGCAGCCGGTCGAGTAGCCAGTCAAGGCCTTCCTGGGTGACCATGCCCGCAGGCCAACCTGAGGCTGTCAGCACGTCGCTGACGGCACCAATCGTGCCGGACGAGCCATAGGCCGTGTCCCAGGTACCGGCGCGGTAAGTGTTGACGGCTTCGTCGAGCACCGCCTTGGCGGCGACTTCCGCTGTCTGGAATGCGCGCGCGGTGAACTGCCCATCAGGGAAATACTTCATGGACCATGCGACGCTGCCGACACGGTAGGATTCCATCGTGCGCGCGTCCAGGCCCTTGCCGAGGATCATCTCGGTCGAGCGCCCGCCAATGTCCACCACCAGCCGGCGTTCATCGGACTGGGGCAAGAGGTGAGCGACGCCCTGGTAAATCAGGCGGGCCTCCTCGCGGCCGGGGATGACGTCGATGGGAAAGCCCAGGATTTTGTGGGCCCGTGCAAGGAAGTCCTCGCGGTTGCGTGCCTCGCGCAGGGTCTGGGTGGCGACGGCGCGAACCTGGTGCTTCTTGAACCCCGCCAGGCGTTCGCCAAAACGTGCCAGGCAGTCCCAGCCGCGCTGCATGGATTCCGGCGTCAGGTTGCGGTCGGCGTCCAGCCCGTTGCCCTGGCGGACGGTTTCCTTGAGGTATTCGGTGCGGTGAATCTGGCCGGCATCAAAGCGGCCTATTTCCAGTCGAAAGCTGTTGGACCCGAGGTCTACAGCAGCGAGCAGCGTTCCATTTTGCATGCCTGAGTTTAAGCTCCCAACATAACTGTCGCGTGGGACTCTCATCAACATCCAGGTGTCAACCTATCAATCGGCCGTCAATCGTCATCATGCTTTGCGTGACGTAGCTGCCGCTTCTTCGCTGGAGGTTAAAGCTGATGCTGAATCCGCCCACATCGAACCTGGTGCGGCGCTGGAAGGCGGCCAGAACGCTCTGGCGCGTCAGGGGACCGTCGACGTCGTTGAGTACCTCATAGGTGTAGCGCGCCGCGATGAACCCCGCCAGGCTCAGGGGCGTAGGCGGCTCGTCAAAAAGGCGCGAGAGCGTTTCACGGTAGCTTCTGACCACCGGAAGGCTGGCATTGACCAGGGGTACCGGCTGGGTCGCAATCACGGGTGTGTTGCGCCCCGCACCCATCTGCAGCATGGTTTGCAGGTTCACGTCGGCCAAAGCCACGATGTAGCGCTGGCGGGACTGTTTTTCCAGGCCCTGGGTGAATTCGGCGAGCTCCGGCGTTCCGCCTACAAACAGCAGTACGGCGGGCGTGCGGGGTGTGAGTTTCTGGCCCAGCGCGCGCAGGTCGCCTGTTGCCTTGAACGGCTGCAGGTTCAGCTGCATGTCCAGGGCAATCCGCTCGACGTCCGTGTGATAGGCGGCATGGTCCTGCGCTGTAGCGTAAATCGCTCCGAGTTCCTTGAGGCCCATGGTTGACAGGCTTTTGAGCGCATAGGCAATCTGTTCCTGGCGCGCGGCGAAGATGGGAAAGGTCTTGTCGTCGATCTCGAGGCTGGAGTTCTGCAGCCAGGGTGCGGCGTGGGGGATGCCCAGCCCACCCTGGCGGGACAGCGCCACGATCTGGCTGGCAACCTGGTCGCCGACGCTGCCGGAAAGCACCATGCAGGCGGGGTTGTCCCTGACGGGGTCCAGCGCTGCGCGCAGGCTCGCGGGGGTGCCGTCCGTTTCCAGTGCCAGGTGCTGGACCTGCCTGCCGCGGATGCCGCCGCGCAGGTTGATGTCCTGCCAGGCGGCGCGTGAGCCGATCAGGAAATCCTTGGATACGTCCTGCTGTGCCTGGGAAAAATCAACGGGCTGGGCTACCACGATGCTTTTGGACGAGGCGCTTTTGCCGGGCTGTGTCCAGGCGGGGCCTGCGATGGCGGTGGCTGCTGTGATCAGGCTGGCGCGTTGCAGTAGCCGTCGGCGGCTCAAGACAGGCGTATGAAGTGGCATAAATACTCCCTGGCGCGGTCGCTGCCGCTCGCATGGTTGCTATGAAAACAGTAGCTGCTTGCGCAGGTAGCAATTGGGCTAGAGCACGAAAGCGCTATAAATTGAATAAAAAAACGGGTCAAGCCCTGAGGCTTGACCCGTTCAGGTGATGGCGGGCTTACTTGGAGGGCGGAATCAGGACAGCGTCCACGATGTGCACGACGCCATTGGTGGCGGAGATGTCTGCAGTCTGGACCATGGCTTCCTCGACGGTGACGAATTCACCGGCTTTGGAGAGCGCTACATTGGCGCCGTTGACAGTTTTCGCGTTGCCGTTCTTGACGTCGGCTGCCATTACCTTGCCGGGAACCACGTGGTATGCCAGAAC
>NZ_JBFUBD010000322.1:0-3109 GCF_056405935.1 Polaromonas sp. P1_E3 | reverse complement strand
CGCCTGGGTGTGGGCGGCCTCTCGATGGCCACGCTGACCCAGATGACGCCTGCTCCGAATGAAGAGGGCGGTATTGCCAACGCGATTTACGGCTCCTTCCTGATGGTGCTGCTGGCCACGTTTGTGGGTACGCCCATCGGCATCATGGCGGGCATCTACCTGGCGGAATACAACACCAAGGGCCTGCTGGCTTCGGTGACGCGTTTCGTCAATGACATCCTGCTGTCCGCGCCATCTATCGTGATTGGCCTGTTTGTCTACACCGTCGTGGTGTCGCAATTCAAAGGCTATTCAGGCTGGGCAGGCGTGCTGGCGCTGGCTTTGATAGTGATTCCGGTGGTGATACGCACCACCGAAAACATGTTGCAACTGGTTCCGCCGGGCTTGCGTGAGGCCGCCTATGCCCTGGGCGCGCCGAAGTGGAAGGTCATCACCAGCATTACGCTGCGTGCAGCGCGCGCCGGTGTGACCACCGGCATCCTGCTGGCGGTCGCGCGGATCGCCGGTGAAACGGCGCCGCTGCTCTTCACCGCGCTGAACAACCAGTTCTGGACGTCTGACTTGAGCCAACCTATGGCCAGTTTGCCTGTGACGATCTTCAAGTTTGCGCTGAGCCCTTACGAAAACTGGCAGCAACTGGCATGGGCAGGCGTTTTCCTCATCACGATGGCCGTGCTTGGCCTGAACATCCTGGCGCGTGTGCTGACACGCGCCAAAAACTGACAGCCCACACAACACAACAAGGTCAAAGATGGACACCATCACCGCACAACGCGAGCAATCGAAGATTTCGGTCAAGAACCTCGACTTCTACTACGGAAAGTTCCATGCCCTCAAGGGAATCAACCTGGAAATCCCGGAAAAGAAGGTCACCGCTTTCATCGGCCCCTCGGGCTGCGGCAAGTCCACGCTGCTGCGAATTTTTAACCGCATGTATGAGCTGTACCCCGAGCAGCGCGCAGAAGGCGAGATCATGTTTGACGGCGAGAACCTGCTCACGTCCAAAAAGGACGTGGCACTGATCCGCTCCAAAGTCGGCATGGTGTTCCAGAAGCCGACGCCGTTCCCGATGTCGATCTACGACAACATCGCTTTTGGCGTGAAGCTGTTTGAAAGCCTGAACGCCTCGGACATGGATGAACGCGTGGAGTGGGCGCTGCGCAAGGCCGCGCTCTGGACGGAAGTCAAGGACAAACTGAACCAGAGCGGCTCCAGCCTCTCGGGCGGCCAGCAGCAGCGCCTGTGCATTGCGCGCGGCATTGCCATCAAGCCAGAGGTCTTGCTGCTGGACGAGCCTTGCTCGGCGCTGGATCCGATCTCTACCGCCAAGGTGGAAGAGCTGATCGCCGAGCTGAAGAACGAGTACACCGTCGTCATCGTGACGCACAACATGCAGCAAGCCGCCCGTTGCAGCGACTACACCGCCTATATGTACCTGGGCGACCTGGTTGAATTCGGCGCGACTGAAGACCTGTTCTTCAAGCCCAAGCGCAAAGAAACAGAAGACTACATCACTGGCCGTTTCGGATGAACCCAATTGCCCCCTGTCTCGGCTCACTGCGTGTAGCCGGAATCCCCCTCAGGGGGACGGCGCCTGCTGCCCGGCAAAGCCGGTTCAGCGGCACCTGCTGGCCTCGTCCTCAGTGCTTCATGCGTTGTGGCCTCGACCGCAACGGCGAATAATCCAAAGGGAATAACATGCCTGATAAACACCTCTCGACCCAGTTTGACAGCGAACTCAACGGCGTATCTTCGCGCGTCATGGAGCTGGGCGGCCTGGTCGAATCACAGATTCGCCTGGCCATCTACGCGCTGTCACAGTTCAGCGCCGAAAGCGCCAACCAGGTGATCGAAACCGAAGCACGCGTCAACGCGATGGAAATCGACATTGACCGCGAGCTGTCATCCATCATCGCGCGGCGCCAGCCCACGGCCCGCGACCTGCGCCTGTTGATCGCGATTTCCAAAACCACCGCCAATCTTGAGCGTGCCGGCGACGAAGCCGAGAAGATCGCGCGCATGGTCAAGTCCATCATTGAAAGCGGCTCTGCCCGGGCTTTGCCTTCGTCGGACCTGCGTGTGGCAGCGGAGCTTGCCTCCGGCCTGCTGCGCAAGGCGCTGGATGCTTTTGCCCGCTTGGACACCGCGGTGGCTGTTTCCATTCTTAAAGAAGACGACCAGATCGACCAGGAATTCGACGGTTTTGTGCGCAAGCTCATCACTTACATGATGGAAGACCCGCGTACCATTTCGCCAAGCCTGGACCTGCTCTTTGTGGCCAAGGCCATTGAACGTGTGGGCGACCACGCCAAGAACATCGCCGAATTCATCATTTACATCGTCAAGGGCGCCGATGTCCGCCACACACCGATGGAGCAGATCGAATCTGCAGTGAAATGAGCCCCCAAATTTCATCATGAAACACCAGCCGCGCATATTGATTGTTGAGGACGAGCCGGCCATTGCCGAGTTGATTGCCGTCAACCTGCGGCACGGCGGCTTTGATCCCGTGGTGGCGGAAGACAGTGTCTCGGCCCAACGCGAACTTGACGCAGTGCTGCCCGACGCCATATTGCTGGACTGGATGTTGCCGGGCCAAAGCGGCATCGCGCTGGCTCGCCATTGGCGCAAGCAGGCTCGTACCAAGAGCATTCCCATCCTCATGCTGACGGCCCGCGGCGACGAGCCGGACAAAGTGGCCGGGCTGGATGCCGGCGCCGATGACTACATCACCAAGCCGTTCTCCACGCAGGAGCTGCTGGCCCGCATCCGCGCGGTGCTGCGCCGCCGCGCACCTGAATCGGTGAACGACAGCGTGACGGTGGGTGCGCTCATCCTGGATGCCGCTACCCACCGCATTTCCTATCAGGGCCAGGAGCTCAAGCTGGGCCCGACTGAGTTCAAGCTGCTGCACTATTTGATGAAACACGCCGAGCGTGTTCACAGCCGCAGCTCCTTGCTCGACAAGGTCTGGGGCGACCACGTCTTTATTGAAGAACGTACCGTCGACGTCCATGTCAAGCGCCTGCGCGAGGCACTGGGTACGGCGGGCACGATGGTGGAAACCGTGCGCGGCGCCGGCTACCGCTTGACTGCGATGTCCGCCAGC
>NZ_JBFUBD010000321.1:0-3120 GCF_056405935.1 Polaromonas sp. P1_E3 | reverse complement strand
GCACACGGACGTGGCAGTGGACATCACCGTCACGGTGTACGGCGAAACCGCGTAAGCGTTTCTCCCTCTGCAAAAAAGCCGCTCGCCGAGCGGCTTTTTTCATGGCTGGCCGCATCGGGCCCCTGTGCACAAGTTCCGGGCGCAATTACACCGAATTTCCAACGCTTATTCACAACTTTGTCCACAGCGGTTTTTCGTAGCGGGCTTAGTATTTCAGTCTCTCAAGGAAACCCATGTCCGCCGTACTTTCCAACTATGACGATCCCGGTTACAGCCCCGACCGCCAGATCGCACAGCTGCGTATTCCGCCGCACTCCATCGAGGGCGAATCCAGCGTCCTGGGCGGCCTGCTGCTCGACAACGGCGCGTGGGACCGCGTGGGTGACCTGCTGGTGGACCAGGACTTCTACCGTGCCGAACACAAGCTGATTTACGCCGCCGTCGGTGCGCTGATCAACGCCTCCAAGCCGGCCGACATCATCACGGTCTACGAGTACCTGCAGAACCAGGGCAAGGCAGATGACGTGGGAGGGCTCAGTTACCTTAACTCGCTCGCGCAATACGTTCCCAGCGCCGCCAACATCCGCCGCTATGCCGAGATCGTGCGCGAGCGCTCCATCCTGCGCAAGCTGGTGTCCGCGTCCGACGAAATATCCACCAACGCCTTTAACCCGCAGGGGAAAGACGTCGCCACCATCCTTGACGAGGCCGAGCAGAAGATTTTCAAGATCGGTGAGCAGGGCTCCCGCATGAAGGAAGGCTTCCAGAGCATGGACACGCTGGTCGTCAGCCTGCTCGACCGCGTCACGGAAATGGCGGAGAACCCACAGGACGTCACGGGCGTGCCCACGGGGTTTTATGACCTGGACCGCATGACGTCCGGCTTTCAGGCAGGTGACCTGATCATCCTGGCGGCGCGCCCTTCCATGGGCAAGACGGCGCTCGCCATCAACATTGCCGAAAACGTCGCCCTGCTTGAAGGCCTGCCCGTTGCCGTGTTCTCCATGGAAATGGGCGCCTCGCAGCTTGCCGTGCGTATCGTCGGCTCCATCGGCCGCATCGACCAGACCCATCTGCGCACCGGCGCATTGACCGACGAAGAGTGGCCGCGCCTGACCGAAGCCATTGAAAAGCTGCGTACGGTTTCGTTGCACATCGACGAAACCCCCGGCCTCACCGTGAGTGAGCTGCGCGCCAACGCCCGCCGCCTGGCCCGCCAGTGCGGCAAGCTCGGCCTGATCGTGGTCGACTATTTGCAGCTGATGAGTGTGTCCGGCGGCATGGCCGACGAGAACCGCGCCACCGCCGTCGGCGAAATTTCACGCGGCCTGAAAATGCTGGCCAAAGAGCTGCAGTGCCCCGTGATCGCGCTGTCGCAGCTCAGCCGCGGCGTCGAGTCCCGCACCGACAAGCGCCCCATGATGAGTGACCTGCGCGAATCCGGCGCCATCGAGCAGGACGCCGACATCATCATGTTCATCTACCGCGACGAGTACTACACCAAGGAAGCCTGCAAGGAGCCGGGTGTCGCCGAGGTCATCATCAGCAAGCAGCGTAACGGCCCCACGGGCACGGTGAAACTGGCGTTCCTTAACCGCATCACCAAGTTCGAGAGCCTGGCCAGCGGCGGAACCGGGGATTTTTAAGCCTGAACTGAAGAAGGTCGCGTGCCGTCCTGTTGCACCGGTTGAGCGGCGTGCCGCGGCACCCTAGGGTTTTCCGGCCCCCCTTTTTGAGGGAATCGATGATTTAATGGAAAAAAAACAGCTGCAGGCCAGTCGAGACGGGCGCAAGCAGCTATCAATAAAATAGCAATAGCTCAAGGAGGAGGACCCATGCTGACGCTCCTGCGGAATCAAACCGCCGCTTTGCTGTAGGTCCAGGGAAGCCATGTCCCATTCCGCAGCCATACCCGACGCAGACATCCTGGCGCTTTTGCGCGGCGACCCGCTGTTCGCCGATCTTTCAGGCAGCCAGCTTGCCCGCCTGCTGGGAAGCCTGCACACGCTTGAATTTGCCGCCGGCGAAACGCTGTGTGAAAAAGGCGCGCCGGCCCAGTTTCTGTACGTGATTGAAACCGGTGAACTGCAGCTCGCCACGCCGGGCGGCCGCACAGTGGCGCTGCCGGGCACGCGCTGCGGTGAAGAGGCCGCCTGCGACACGGCCAGCTACCTGTGCAGCGTCACAGCCGCCACGCCGGTCAGGGCAGTGCAGGTTCCCCGCGAAGCCCTGGCGGAGCTGGCGGCAAAATCGCCCGCCTTGCGCAACAAGGCGTGGTTGGCGCTGATGGGTTATGTGGGCGGTGAATCCTTTGCGCCGGCCTCCGGCAAGCCTGCCGCCAAAAAACCGGCCAAACCCATTTCCCGGCGCGAGCTGGTGGGGTGGTTGGGCGTCGTGCTGGTGCCGCCCGCGATTTATTTTCTTTCCGGTTCGGCCGGGCTGGTCGTAGAGGCTTCGCTGTTCCTGGCCATTTTGTCGGCCACGGTGCTGATGTGGCTGTTCAACCTGGCCGATGAGTTTGTGCCGCCGCTGGTGGCCATTAGCGCGGTGCTCATCGTCGGTCTTGTGCCCTACGAAGTCGCGCTGGCCGGTTTCTCATCAAGAACGCTCACCACGCTGGTCGGCGTGTATGCGCTGGCCGCGGTGATTTCCGCTTCGGGCCTCAGCTATCGCTTCATGCTGTGGTTGCTGATACGCCTGCCCGACACGCCGTTCTGGCACCAGGCGGCGCTGCTGCTGTCGGGTTACCTGCTGTCGCCCATCATGCCCTCCGGCAACGCGCGGCTGTCGCTGGTCCTGCCGTTTTACCGCGACATGATCGAAGGCCTGAACCTGCCGGCGCACAGCAAGTCCGCCACGGCGCTGATGGCCGCCACGTTCTCAGGCGCCATGCTCTTCTCACCGATGCTGTTGACCAGCAAGTCGTCCAACCTGACGGCTTTCGGCATGCTGCCCGTGCAACTGCAGGACCAGTTCCAGGGCCTGTTCTGGTTTGCCGCCGCCGGTGTGGCCGCGCTCACCGTCACGGCCATGCACCTGGTCGTGGTGCGGCTCTGCTTTGGGCGCACGGTGCAGGCCGCTTTGCCCAAGGAAAGGCTCAAGCGGCAGCTCGCCCTGCTG
>NZ_JBFUBD010000320.1:0-3133 GCF_056405935.1 Polaromonas sp. P1_E3 | reverse complement strand
GTACTGGCACCGTTCAGGCGGTGCGCATTGGACATGAAGACGACGAGAGAATTGCAGCAAGTACCAAAGGCCTGCTGGTAGAGAACAAGCTCCTCCAGCTGAGAAAGTCTGCCCTAGCAAGTGGTCGCATCTTCATCGAAAAGTGGGCTACCGATAGGGGAGTCAAGATCAGCAATACGCGAATGGCGCTGGCTCTTGAACGCCGCGCTGGGCTGCTTGAGAGAATGGAGTATGTGCAAAACAGAGCAGAAGAGCTTGGAGTCGCACTGTCTGAAGATAGAAGAAAATCACTGGAAGCTGCTGAGTTGGCGGATCTAGATGACCAATTGAACGGATTTTTAGTTGAGGGAGAAGCCTTGAGTCGCGACCTACGCGAATCACTAGCCGAACTACGGAAGTATGAATCCGATACCGAGACCTTAAGACACCTTTCTTCGACTTCAGTTACGGAGCTCAGAAGTTGGGCAGACACATACGCACCGCCCACCGTT
Source organism: Polaromonas sp. P1_E3 (assembly GCF_056405935.1). Taxonomy (NCBI): domain Bacteria; kingdom Pseudomonadati; phylum Pseudomonadota; class Betaproteobacteria; order Burkholderiales; family Comamonadaceae; genus Polaromonas; species Polaromonas sp. P1_E3. The sequence continues at coordinate 2,642 of NZ_JBFUBD010000320.1, read as the reverse complement.
GAGGGTGGACAACTAAGAAAATTGTTATCCGCGCATGCCGATTGGGAAGCACGATTCGGTAGAAGTCGCGAGTTTCGTGCAGCGTTAATTGCCTCATCACAAGTAGTCGCAGGGACCTGTCTTGGCGTAATGGGCATTCCCGGAAAGGCGGATATTACGTACGACCTGTGCATTGTCGACGAGGCATCAATTGCAACGCCTACTGAAGTACTTGTTCCGATGTCGCGAGCGCGTCGAACAGTACTTGTCGGGGACAGGAAGCAGTTGTCCCCGTTTCAAGATCCCGCACTTAAATCCTCTGGACTCCTGGAACGATTCCATCTAAAACCTGAGGACCAACGAGCAACGCTCTTTAACCTTCTCAGCGATGGMTTACCAGCCGCATTAAGGAAAACACTTTCTACTCAGCATCGGATGACTCCCGCTATAGGGGACATGATCTCTGAGTGCTTCTACGACAAAGAGCTGAAGAGTGTTGAGCGGCCTCACATCGGGTACCTTCAAACAGTTATGTCGCGTTCTGTTTCATGGTTTTCGACAAGTCGAATGCACCGTAAAAGTTCTCGGACTATAGGTACATCGCACTACAACGATCTCGAAGTACAACTAGTAATAAAACTACTGGGGAAAATTGACTTCACCATGAAGCACGGGAAAGGAAAAGGGAAACAAATTTCGGTGGCCGTGCTGACCGGATACGGTGAACAGAAAAAGCGTTTGATCTCGGCCATAGACACGCGACGGCATGAGTGGGTTAGTTTTTCCAGTGTCTACATCAACGTAGTTGACGCGTTCCAAGGACGTGAAGCCGATATGGTAATTTTCTCTGTGACACGCTCTGATGCAAAGGGGTTAGGGTTCCTCAGAGAGATGGAGCGGATAAACGTAGCACTTTCGCGTGGAAAGGAATGGCTAGCAATCATCGGTGACCACCAGTTCTGTCAAGAGGCAGAAGACGCGAGTAATCCCTTGAAGGATGTTCTGGATTACATCCGTGGAAATCCCGAATCTTGCATTCTTGAGGAGCTTTCAGAATGAACCTTGAAGCAATACTCGAACAGACCTCGCATGCGAGGCCTGGATATGCGCTTGTAGCCTTTAAAGAGGCGGCACTTCCGATATTCCTGCTTACCGCTCGCGTATTGACAGTGGAGAAGAAGCCGCTAAGTCCAATAGAGGAAGCCTGCTTACGGGCGATGGACGCCGGCCTAGATTCACCCGAAGATMTTTCCGAGTTCCTTGGATTGTCTCGGGCCGTGCTAACGGGCACATTTGCAGCCTTGAATTCGCGAGAATGCATAAGCTATACACGAGCAGTGGGCACCGCGGTTGCAAAAGTGATACTGACCGACAAAGGAAAGTTAGCTCTTATTGAGGCAAAGACGGTCGTTCCGCAAGAGCGCTTAGTCAAGCTGGCATATGACCCGTATTTGAAGCGCGTCGCCTTTATCTCCACAAATTCGTTGTTCAAACCCCGAGACGTACGAGACGCCGGTTGGCTAGAAATTCCTCTCGCTGGGGCAAAGCGACCTGAGGTCGAGGATATTTCCATTCAGGAGCTTGACAGAGTCATTCAGCGACTACGAGCTCGAGATGAGGAAACAAGCGAACTGCTTTCGCTACGGAGGATCGAGCGAAGAGAGATGCATTTTTTACCTTGTCTACTTATTTTCTATAAATCCCTTCAGGGTAAAGATATTCAAGTTGCGTTTTATCAAGACGAGGGCTTTTCCCTAGATCATGAGAATGCCTTTAGAAACTTAGGCGGCCCGGAACTTGTCGGTTCGAAAAATGTAATGCTGCCCGCTGAGTTGCCTGACGTAGGCAAGATATTTGGGGCTGTAGATATGCAGGCGGAGTTTCGAGAGCTAGAAAGTACAACGCAGTTTAAAGCCGTGGAAAAGCATGCTTCGCCACCAGAAAATAGAATCAACGCTGCCGTACCGAGACCTCTACAACGAGCCATGACTCAGCGACTAGTGAGATGTCATGAGCATCCGGGACTGCTGACGAAGGCATTGACTACATCAACGCGCCGATTGCTCATCATTTCGCCTTGGATTACTGATCAAGTTGTCAATCTGCCGTTCTATAGATCACTGGAGACGTTGCTGAGAAATGGCGTAGAAGTACACATCGGATACGGTCTTGAAGAGAATGCGACTGGCCGTGGGGAGAAGAAACCGAAGCAAAAGTCTTCTCCTGCGACAGTTGCTCTTCGTGAACTAGAAAAAATTCAGCATCGCTTTTCTAACTTTTCCTTTCAGTTCATAGGCAATACGCACCGAAAGCACTTGGTCTGCGACGACAAATTCGCTGTTGTTTCTAGCTTTAATTGGCTTTCATTCCGCGGTGATCCAAAACGAAAGGCTCGGGACGAGCTCGGCTTTTTAGTTACCGAGCCGGACGACGTTGAGCGCCTATTTAAGGACGGGATCTCTCTATTAAAACAAGGCTATGACCACCCAGCGTCTGTCGAACATCGGTCCTGAAACTGTGTTCACCTTATGGTATGAACAAACATAGCTGTTACTCCGCGTAGCCCTCCTTGTCAGAAACGGGCTTCCGCCACGCCTTTCTCGCAGGATTTCCTCTACTGTCAAACCCCGCTACAACCGCTGCCAGTTGGTCCTCAGCCACTG
>NZ_JBFUBD010000319.1:0-3142 GCF_056405935.1 Polaromonas sp. P1_E3 | reverse complement strand
GGGCGTGAACCGCGCGGGAGCAATGTGTTTTGACACTGCCCTCCGAACAGCCCATGGCGGCTGCTGTTTCAGCGACATCCATTTCCTCCCAGTAACGCATCAGAAAGGCTTCCCGTTGACGGCCCGGCAATTCCTTTACCTCTAGTTCGATCTCATGCAATATCTGCGCCCGCTCGGTGGCATCCTGCGCGGTCTCCGTACCTTCTGAGTTGGTCAGGCTCTCTAAAGTTTCCAGAAGATCGAAATCTCCGTCTTCACCCTGCGATTCGAAATCGCTCATGTTCGAGAAAAGCGCGTTTCGTGTCTTGCGGCGGCGAAACCAGTCCAGTGTGGTGTTGGCCAGGATGCGCTGGAACAGCATGGGCAGCTCCGCCGCCGGCTTGTCGCCGTAGTGCTGCGCCAGCTTCATCATGCTGTCCTGAACGATGTCGAGAGCAGCTTCTTCATCCCGCACGTGGTAGATGCTGCGCTTGAAAGCCCGTTTTTCAACGCTTTTCAGGAAATCCGAGAGTTCTTGTTCAGTTGCCAACGGTGTGGGGTTCCGGTTCGTCCAGCGCTGCACGGGTGGTCTGCGAGGTACTCGCAGCCGATGCCAAATCAGGCATGCATCCAAGGATACAGCTGAAAAATTATCGCATCCCGGGCGCCGCCGGCGGCGTTTTTTCACCACGTGCGGCCATTGCGCAACGCGAAATGCCATAATACGGCTTGCAATTCAAAAGGCAAACGGGTCATGACTCGGCGGTTTATGTTTCCGCTCATGGTTTTGGCCTCAAGTCTCAATGCCGCTTCACAAGAGTGGGCAAAGAGGCACCCAAGGTATTTCGTTAGAGAAATTCACAAAGGTTCATCATGGAAATCTCCAAAGCGGAAATCGCTTCCGCGGCAGCTGCGTCTGCCAACACAAATACAAACCCCCAGGAACTCCGCGGCGCGGAAATCCTCATGAAGTCCCTTCAGGCCGAAGGCGTCAAATACATGTGGGGTTATCCGGGCGGTGCAGTCCTGCATATTTACGACGCCGTCTACAAACAGGATTCGATCCAGCACATCCTGGTGCGCCATGAGCAGGCCGCTGTGCACGCAGCCGACGGCTATGCGCGCGCCACTGGTGAAGTCGGCGTGGCGCTGGTCACCTCCGGTCCTGGTGTGACCAATGCCGTGACCGGCATTGCCACCGCGTACATGGACAGCATCCCGATGGTCATCATCACGGGGCAGGTTCCCACCCATGCCATTGGGCTGGATGCCTTCCAGGAGTGCGACACAGTCGGTATTACCCGACCCATCGTGAAGCACAACTTTCTGGTCAAGGATGCGCGGCAGATGGCCGAAACCTTGAAAAAGGCGTTTCATATCGCCCGCAGCGGTCGGCCCGGCCCTGTGGTTGTTGACATCCCGAAAGACGTGTCCTTCAACAAGGTGCCTTACAACGGCTATCCGCAAACCGTTGAGATGCGTTCCTACAACCCGGTGCGCAAAGGCCATGGCGGGCAGATCCGCAAGGCTCTGCAACTGCTCATGTCGGCAAAGCGCCCGTATATCTATACCGGCGGCGGCGTATTGCTCAGCAATGCCTCGCAGGAGCTGCGCACCCTGGTCGACATGCTGGGCTATCCTTGTACCAACACCTTGATGGGCCTGGGCGCATACCCTGCCAGCGACAAAAAATTCCTCGGCATGCTGGGCATGCACGGCACCATTGAAGCCAATAACGCGATGCAGAACTGCGACGTGTTGCTGGCCGTCGGTGCCCGGTTTGATGACCGTGTGATCGGCAACCCCAAGCATTTCGCGCAGAACGAACGCAAGATCATCCACATCGACATCGATCCTTCCAGTATTTCGAAGCGTGTGAAGGTCGACATTCCCATCGTGGGCGACGTGAAGGACGTGCTGACTGAACTGATCAGCATGATCAAGGAGTCCGGCCTCAAGCCCGACGCCAATGCCCTTGGTGGCTGGTGGGAAACGATCGAAGGCTGGCGCAAGCGCGACTGCATGAAGTACAGCATGGGCAAGGGGGACGTCATCAAGCCCCAGCATGTGGTTGAAACCCTCTGGAAATTGACCAAGGATGCCGACACCTACATCACGTCGGACGTGGGCCAGCACCAGATGTGGGCCGCCCAGTACTACAAATTTGACGAGCCGCGCCGCTGGATCAATTCGGGCGGCCTGGGCACGATGGGCGTCGGCATTCCCTATGCCATGGGTATCAAGCTGGCCAAACCCGACTCGGAAGTGTTCTGTATCACGGGCGAAGGTTCGGTGCAGATGTGCATCCAGGAGCTGTCGACCTGCCTGCAGTACAACACCCCAATCAAGATCGTCTCGCTGAACAACCGTTACCTGGGCATGGTGCGACAGTGGCAGGAAATTGACTATGAAGGCCGCTATAGCAGTAGCTACATGGACGCATTGCCCAATTTCGTGAAGCTGGCCGAAGCCTATGGGCACGTCGGCATGCTGATCGAAAAACCGCAGGACGTGGAGCCGGCGCTTCGCGAAGCCCGCAAGCTCAAGGACCGCACGGTGTTCATGGATTTCCGTACGGATCCAACAGAAAATGTGTTCCCGATGGTGCAGGCCGGCAAGGGTATTACTGAAATGCTGCTGGGGTCGGAAGACCTCTAAGCACTCCCGCCGCCACACACTCATTCATTCACCGTCACCTGACGAATCTATTGTCTGCCGAGCCTGCGCATTACCGTGCGCAGGGGAGGGCAGCGAAAAGAGGAATCTTCTTATGAAACACATCATTGCAGTTTTGCTGGAAAACGAGCCGGGCGCTCTTTCCCGCGTGGTCGGCCTGTTTTCGGCGCGCGGCTACAACATCGAAAGCCTGACCGTCGCCCCGACGGAGGATCCGAGCCTGTCGCGCATGACGATACAGACCACGGGCTCTGACGACGTCATCGAACAAATCACCAAACACCTGAACCGCCTTATCGAGGTCGTCAAGGTCGTGGACCTGACTGAAGGCTCTTATACCGAGCGCGAGCTCATGATGGTCAAGGTGCGCGCGGTCGGCAAGGAGCGCGAAGAGATGAAGCGCATGGCTGATRTATTCCGCGGGCGAATCATCGACGTGACCGAGAAAAGCTACACGATCGAGTTGACTGGCGACCAGTCCAAAAAC
>NZ_JBFUBD010000318.1:0-3150 GCF_056405935.1 Polaromonas sp. P1_E3 | reverse complement strand
GGCTGCAAGCTGCGCCACGGTCGGCTTTTCTGCGGCAAGATAGTCGATAGTTCGATCCAGCTCAGCCAGTGCTGCGAAACGAACCGGGGACGGGCGAAGCGCTTTGATTTTCTGCAAGGCTTCTGTCGGGTTGCCCGCCCGAGCGATGTGAAGCGCGATCTCCAGTTCAACCGCATCTTTATCGCTCTCCACCTGCGCCGGAAGCGAAACCGCGAACTGCTCACTGAGGATGGACAGGGTTACGCTGGCCTCGTCGGGCCTGCCGCACTGTGCATAGCCCACCGCCAAGTCGCCCAGCAGGCGGTCCTGGGCCAAGCGTTCCGCCGGTGCCAATGTACGGCTTAGAGTTTRTATCAGTGTGGAACGTCCAAGATCGAAAGCAATAAGCGCGTCCGCGCAGGTACTGCGATTCGCATGCACACGACCCAAGTCCATCAGCGCCTCGGCTCTGGGGATGCTTCGCTCCAGGCTGGCTGCCGTTCTCAGCGCTTCACGGCTGGCTGTGGTTATGGCCTCGGCTTGGCCCCGCGCGATGGCGATCTCGAGCATTGCCGTGGCCAGGGCATTCGCTGACGGACTGTCGATGCCGCGGGCGGCGTCCAGCTGTGCCAGTGCCTGTTCCGGCTTTCCTTGCCGTGCCAATGCGCCAGCGTAGGCGATCTTCACCGATGCTGGTACGTGAACAAAGTTCCAGGTCTCGAGTAACTCTGGCTGCCGGGCTTCGATTACCTTCAGCGCCACCTCCTGCCGGGCTGTGCCCGGGAAGTTCCAGCACATGTCGCCGCGGCAGAAGGGTTCGGCGTCCGCGAGGCGAAGGGCCTCGCGCAGCAGCATGGCCGCTGCAGCCGCGTCGCCACATTGCGCAAGACGGACACCGGCATCAGCCACGACGGAGTATCGCAAAGTCGTACCATCCCCGTCCCGCAACCGCTGTGCACTATTGCGGGCGGCGGCGCACTCTGCGGCGCCAGGTTGCGCTTGGGGGCCCGCGATGATACGTGCCATGGCGTCGTCGTAACTCTGTTTGCGGGCTGCAAACACATGGTCCATATCGTCGGGGCGACGCACGGGAAGCGTGGCGGCCGTAGTTGGCGCGAATTGGGCACGCCGCCACTCATCCCCCAAGGTGCGCGCAGGCACAGCGGCACCAACACGTGCATAGGCCATGGCGATCGGCAACAACAGCGCCTCGGCCTGGCGCGGGTCACGCGCAAGCAATTGCAGCCGGATGCGGTTAGCGTGTTCCACGAAGCCGTGTTCCGCCAGAAGTTTGGCGGTCGACACCGCTTTCTGTAGCAGAACGTCGCTCTGATATCCGGCCGGCGCGCCACTGGCCTGCCATACCGCTTGCTCCGCCGATTGCAGCGCATCCGCATCGCGATCCGACTGGCGTGCTGCGGCAACGCTCAGGGCCACCCATGGCGCCAGGTAGGGGTTAGGTTCCGAATAGTTGCCAGCGGTCGAACGTAAGTCGGCGAGGGCTTCCTGCGCCCAATGGGGTTGTTTCACCGCTAGCGATGCGACCGTCAGCCCCAGCAAGAATGTGTCGCGATGCGAGTCGGCCCCGCGCGCCCGCTCCATCGCGAAGTCGAGCAAGCACTCTGCACTGGGCAACTCCAGGCAGCGCAGGTAGGTGATGCGCCGGCTCGCGACCCGGTCGGGACTGGGACTCGAAGGCAACGGCGGGAAGGCGAAGCGCGGGTCAGTGGTGGCAAGCGACATCGCCTGCGAGATCCAGGGGCATTGCAATATTTCGCGCGTATACGCGGGTACCGGTTCAGGCGCGGATGCCCCGTTCGCCGCGCGCACATAGAGTTCCCAGAATGGCTGGTATTCGAACGGTACGTTGGTGAGTTCCGCGGTCATCTGAGGCTGGTTGAAATCCCGAACAGAGCCCTGCGGCCCCGGCGTAGTCCACGTGCGAACGGCAGTGGCGGGATCAAGCAGTCTCCAATCCTGGCCGAAGATGGGCGCGCCGCTGAGTTCCACGCGTTGCTTGCTGGTCGCTGCTACTGCGAAGATCTCCCGGAACTGTACAAATTGCTGCCGCTGCTCGGTCTGCCTGTCGCGCGTTAAGCGGTGGCCGCCGGAGGATTGGAGTTCGTAGCGGTAGTCGCTATTCGTGTGGTCGGCTACGCCCGCCAGTTTTCCCTTGGCGTCGTGGTAGCGGTGCAAGCCCACGGCGAAACCAAAACAGTGGTATTCGGTGAACAGTTTCTGACCACGCGACCCGAAAGCCTCCACCACGCCATGCTTGCGCAGTGTCCCGATATTGTGGTGTCCCCCATAAGTCGCCTCCGCATGCAATATTCCCGTGGTGCGATGGTGAGACTGAACGCGGACTTCGTTCTCTGACACCATCTCCGCTTTGTAGCGGAAACTGGCCGATTCACACGAGAACGCCGGTTCGCGACTCCGAAGCAGATGGACGGCCAGCACACGGTGCACGGGCAGAGTGTCGGCAGCAAGATGTTTTAAGTCAGGAGCTGGCGTATCAATGCATTCGCGTGGGCCTGGTGGCGGATGCGGCGGTGGTATCGGCGAAGTGGCGTTCGCCATCCCGGCCAGGCTGGCGAGCGCGAGCAGGGCAAAGAGCGATTTATGCATAGGCCCAGCCTCATTCAGCGCGCAGCACCCGTCCCGGGTTCATCAGGTTATAGGGATCCAGCCCCTGCTTGATGGCACGCATCATGCCCAGCGCCACAGGCGATTTGTGCTTGGGCAGCGTGTCAACCTTGACACTTCCCACACCGTGTTCGGCCGATATCGAGCCCCGGTAGCGGTCCACCGCTTCGTAGACCAGGGCATTCATAGGCGTTTCCTTTTCGTTCAGGAAACGTGCCTGGTCTTCGTTCTCCGGCGCCTGCACGTTGTAGTGCAGGTTGCCGTCGCCCAGATGGCCGTAGACGACCATGCGCGCGCCCGGAAAGCGTTCGAGCAGCAGCGCGTTGGTTTCACTGACAAACCCGGGAATGCGCGACACGTTGATCGAGATATCGTGCTTGATGTTCAGGCCTTCTTCGGCCTGCGCCATCGGGATGCTTTCACGGATGTGCCACAGCGCGTGGGCCTGCGCCATGCTCTCGGCGACGACGGCATCGGCTACACAGCCTGCCTCCATGGCGGCCTCGAGCAGACGCTCGAAACATT
>NZ_JBFUBD010000317.1:0-3152 GCF_056405935.1 Polaromonas sp. P1_E3 | reverse complement strand
TGCCGAGCCTGGCGAAGTGGCCTATTTGTGACCAGTCCGGCCGTTCCATGCGGTGCCAGATGCGGTAAGGCCGGTAAAGCGTCTGCGTGCGCAACATCACAATGGCGAGCACCAGCAGCAGATAGTTCACGATCAGTGTGGCCCACGCGCAACCGACAGCTCCCATGGGTTCTACGCCGGCGCCACCGGCCACCAGCCATATCGACAGCGGGATCTTGACCCCAAGTGCACCCACCTGAAGCCAGGTGACGAGAAGCGGTTTGCCCAATGCCTGGTTAAAGGTGCTGTAAATACGAAATAGCAGGGACGGCGCAAAGGCAAATGCAAGCACCGCCAAGTAGCGCTGCACTTCATCCCGCATGAGCTCGGGTACCTCTGCCCAACGCAGCAGGGGGCCGGGAAAGAGCATCGCCGCCATGCCTGCGGCCACGATAAAACCGCAAAGGTACATGCTTTGGCGCAGGGACGCGCCGACCGCCTCGTGCCGGCGTGCGCCCAGCATCTCGGCCCAGATGGGCAGGAGCGCCTGGACAATGCCGATCAGGCCGACGTAAACGCTGATGTACAACGCCGACCCTACCGACAGCGCGGCCAGGGCTTCATCGCTGTAACGGCCTGCAATCACGGTGTCGGCGACGCCAAAAGCCATGACGGCGAGTTGCCCGACCAGCACGGTGCCCGCGTGCTGGCTGATGATCTTGAGTTCGCTCAAGGGCTGGTTCTTGGGTTCGGGCGGTGAGAGCCTACGCGTTTGTACAGCAGGACGTTTTCTGTCTTGTCCGTGGGCCGGCGCACCGTAGCCTGGAAGGCCCAGTCAGGCAAATTGACCACGCGGCTGAGCGTTGGCTGGGCTTCGACATCCACGATGAGGTAAGGACAGCTTTCCTGAGAACCCGCCTGCCGGAGGTCAAGGCCGCCGTGGTATTGCAGCGCAGCGGCCTGCGCACTGCCAACGCCATAGATTTCAACGCAGGCGTTTTTGTCGACGAGATTCGATATCTGGCGCGACAGGGGCGCCAGGCTGCGGGCATAGTCAAGCAGCGGAAGCCAGAGTGTCATCAGCAACAGCCAGCACAAGGTGGCGCCGCCCGCGGGGAGCACCAGAGATTTCCAGATGGCCGCGCGCTGGGCCCCGGCGCGCCATTTGACGAGCCAGGCCCACGCCAGGGTTGCCATCAAGGCGGCCAGAAATGCCAGCCATGAAAAGCTGGGTTCAAAACCCGGTGCCAGTTTGGCGACGTTGGCCGCGGGCTGGCGCGGAACGCCGGTCTGCATCGCGATCCAGACCACCCAGATGATGATGCCGCAGCCGGTGAAAAACAGCAGCGTGAACCAGTCGATCAACGATGCCACACTGCGTTTGAGGGTGGGTAGCGCGAAAGCCGCCAGTGCCGCCAGCGGCGGCAAGCTGAGCAGCAGGCTGCGGTCAGAGGCCGTGGTCGTCAGCGTGGCAGCTACGGCCATCGCGGCAAACCACAGCGGCAGCGCAACGTGGCGGCTGGCCAGTTGCCTGCGCCAGCGAAAGAGCGTCCACATGGCCAGCGGCCAAGCCGGCCAGGTAAACCACAGCAGCAGGCGGCCCAGACTGCGCCAGTCCTTCAGGGCCGTCCCGTCAGTGCCCGGCAGGTGGATTCTCCAGCGCCACAGGTCCAGCCCATGGGCCAGCAGAGCCACCAGCAGCGTGATGCAGGTGATCAGCAGCACCCAGTGCCAGGACTGTTGCCTGGCTGCAGGATCAGACGGGCCGGTGCCCCAGCGCATGTGGGTCCATTCCACCAGTGCCCCGCCCATGCCGAGCAGCAGTGCCAGCGTAGGGGCCCCGCTGAGCGCGAGCYCTGCAAGTCCAATCAGCAGGCCGAATGCCGGCCCGAGGATTTTGGTGGCCGCACGGTAGGGGCTTGCAGCCATGGCGTAAAAGGCAAGCGCCGTGAAGCCGAGCTGCGCCAGGGCTGGCGTGGTTTCATGGGAAAGCTGGGCCAGGCCCAAACTGGCAATCAGCGCCAGCAGGGCGGTATCGGCAATGGCCCGGGCGTAGTCGACCGGGCTGGCCTCACCTCCGAAAGCAAAAGCAACTGGTTGCGCTTGCGGGCTGCGGGCAAGGTAATAGACGGCGTACCACGTCGCCAGCATCGTCAACACCAGCAGCGCTACAAATGGGATGCGCACCGCCCAAGCCGGATCCAGAAAGGGGAAAACCTTGATGGCGACCGCCCCTAGCCAGTACGGCACCAGCGCATCAAATTCGGTAACCTGGCCCAACAGTTGCGGACGCAGCCAGTTGCCCGCCATGGAGGCGAGCTCGCGCATCACGCCAAACGCCGCAATGTCTTCATTTTTCCAGGGGCCCCGTCCCAGGAAACCCGGCAACGCGTAGGCTGCACAAAACAGCAACAGGGCGAGTCGCGGCAGGCGGCGCACTGCGGACTGGGCAATGATGGCTGGGGACGGTTTGTTCAAAACGTATGGGATCCGTGAGATCGGGGGACCGAAATGGTTGCGGCTGCCATCGGGTAGGCCAACCTTGGCTACGGGTGATTCTGCGTCAAACGGGGCCCAGGCTCATGGCGGCACCGACCAGATTTTGCCGAAAAAAAAGCAGCCTGAAATTCAGGCTGCTTCTTGCAGGCTGGCGAAAGTTTTTTCGCAGCTTATCCGGCAGCTTACTTCGCGGCTTCGGGTGCGGCCTCTTTGGCTGCAGTCTTGCCGAAACGGTTGCGGAATTTCTCGACGCGGCCACCCATGTTGTCCACGGATTTTTGTGTGCCGGTGTAGAAGGGGTGCGATTCGCTGGACGTATCGAGCTTGTACAGGGGCAGTTCGCGGCCATCGTCCATCTTCACCATTTCTTTGGTGTTCACGCAGGAGCGGGTGACGAACTTGAAGTTGTTGGACAGGTCCAGGAAACAAACTTCGCGGTAGTTGGGGTGAATGCCTTCTTTCATGATCTTTCCTTATTCGTTGCGGGAGCCACCGAGGCCAGTCCAAGGCACTTTCCGCTAAGCCCTCTATTATGGCATGAAATCAAGCACTTAGCGTGATTCTGAGGGTGAATTTCGCCAACCGGGGCCGCGGAACCGGCTTTGCCGGGCCGCAGGCGCAGCGGCCCCCTCGGGGGGCAGGRAGCTACACGAAGTGAGCGACCGTGGGGGCAA
>NZ_JBFUBD010000316.1:0-3182 GCF_056405935.1 Polaromonas sp. P1_E3 | reverse complement strand
GGCCAGAACGTGCGCCTTGCCGCCGAGCTGACAGGCTGGAAGATCAACATCATGACGGCCGATGAGTCTGCGCAGAAGCAGGCTACCGAAACCGATTCCAGCCGCAAGCTGTTCATGGAAAAGCTCGACGTTGACGAGGAAATCGCCGACATCCTGATTTCCGAAGGCTTCACAAGCCTCGAGGAAGTGGCTTATGTGCCGCTTCAGGAAATGCTGGAGATCGAATCTTTCGACGAAGACACCGTCAACGAGCTGCGCACGCGCGCCAAAGATGCGCTCTTGACGATGGAAATCGCCAAGGAAGAAAATGCCGAAGGCGTGTCGCAGAACCTGCGTGACGTCGAAGGCCTTACGCCAGAGCTGATCGCCAAACTGACAGAAGCGGGCATCTCCACCCGCGACGACCTGGCCGATCTGGYCGTGGATGAACTTACCGATATCACCGGCCAGTCTTCGGACGAAGCCAAAGCCCTGATCATGACCGCACGCGCCCATTGGTTTACCGATGAACCCGCTGCCGCTGACACCCCTGCACCTGCAGCGGCCCAAGAGCAATGATCATGAAAGGCCCGCAGGAAAAAAACATATGTCCAGTACCACTACCGTCGCTGAATTCGCAGCTGAACTCAATAAATCCCCCGCAACCCTGATCGAGCAATTGACCAGCGCGGGTGTTGCCAAGGCGCAAGCCAGCGACCCTTTGTCCGAGGCGGACAAGCAGAAGCTCCTGGGCTATCTGCAGGCCAGCCATGGCACCGTCACGGCCGAGCGCAAGAAGATCACCCTGGTGAAAAAATCCACCAGCGAAATCAAGCAGGCCGATGCCACCGGCAAGGCACGCACCATCCAGGTGGAAGTGCGTAAAAAGCGTACCTTTATCAAACGCGACGACGGCTCCGACCAGCCTGCGGAAGAGGTGCAGCCCGAAGTGGCTGCCCCGCCAGCGGCTCCCGTCATTGATGATGCCGAGCTGATCCGCCGTGAGGAGGAGGCCAGCCGCCACGCAGAACTGCTGCGCCGCCAGGAGCAGGAGCTCGCCGAAAAACGCCGTCTTCGCGAAGAACAGGACGCCAAGGACGCTGCGCGCGAGCAGGAGCGCCTGGCTGCCGAACAAGCCGCCCAGGCGGCTGCTGCGGCCGCTGAAGCCGTGGTCAAGAAGGTCAAGCCTGCTGGAAAAGCCAAGGATGCCGCGCCGGTAACCGCCGAAGCCACCAAAGCTGCTGAAACCGCTGCGGCCGAGCAGGCCACGAAGTCCGCCGACGCAGCTGCCGTAGCGGCTGCCGCCAAGGCCAAAGCCACCRCCGAATTCCAGGCTGATGCCGCCAAGGCGCAGGAATTGCAGGAGCGCCGCCGCAAAGCCGAGGCAGAAGCCGCCGGCATTCGCGCGATGATGTCCGCACCCAAGCGTGTTCTGGTCCCCCATGTCGACCCCAAAGCTGCCATCAAGGGCACGCTGCACAAGCCGGCCGGCGCGCCGGGCGCTGCGGCCAAACCGGGTGCTCCCGCAGTCGCTGGAGCGCCGGGCGCTGCCGGCAAGAAGGAAGTCAAGTCAGAGAATCTGTCTTCGACCTGGAAGGACGACGCGGCCAAGAAGAAGGGCATTCCAAGCCGCGGCGCACCTGTTGTGCCCGGCCGCGGCAATTTCCGTGGCGGCCCGCGCGGGCGCCGCAATGACCGCGAAGCACGTCCGGAATCCACCTTTGTGGCACCGACCGAATTCAAGGTCATTGAAGTGCATGTGCCCGAGACGATCACCGTGGCCGAACTCGCGCACAAGATGAGCGTGAAGTCGTCCGAAGTGATCAAGCACCTGATGAAGCTCGGCCAGATGGTCACCATCAACCAGCCGCTGGACCAGGACACCGCCATGATCGTGGTGGAAGAGATGGGCCACAAGGCGGTGACGGCCGCGCTGGACGATCCGGAAGCATTTACCGACGAAGACGTCCATGGCCAGCAGGCGGAGTCGCTTCCGCGTGCGCCGGTGGTCACCGTCATGGGTCACGTCGACCATGGCAAGACCTCGCTGCTTGACTACATCCGCCGTGCCAAGGTGGCTGCGGGTGAAGCCGGCGGCATTACCCAGCACATCGGCGCCTACCACGTGGAAACTCCGCGCGGCATGGTGTCCTTCCTGGACACCCCGGGCCACGAGGCGTTCACCGCCATGCGTGCCCGCGGCGCCCAGGCTACCGACATCGTGATTCTGGTGGTGGCGGCCGACGACGGCGTGATGCCGCAGACCAAGGAAGCCATCAAGCATGCCAAGGCGGCCGGTGTTCCCATCGTGGTGGCGATCAACAAGATCGACAAGCCCGATGCCAACATGGACCGCGTAAAGGGCGAGCTGGTCACCGAAGAGGTGATTCCTGAAGAGTTCGGCGGCGAGTCGCCGTTTGTGCCGGTTTCCGCCCGTACGGGCGCTGGTATCGACCAGCTGCTGGAGCAGGTGCTGCTGCAGGCTGAAATCCTGGAATTGCGTGCGCCGGTCGATGCACTGGCCAAGGGCCTCGTGATTGAAGCCCAGCTTGACAAGGGCCGCGGCCCGGTGGCCACCGTGCTGGTCCAGTCCGGTACGCTGAAAGCCGGTGATGTGGTGCTGGCAGGTTCAACCTATGGCCGTGTACGTGCCATGCTGGACGAAAACGGCAAGCCGATCAAGAGCGCGGGTCCGTCGATCCCGGTCGAGATCCAGGGCCTGACTGAAGTACCGCAAGCCGGTGATGAATTCATGGTGATGACGGACGAACGTCGTGCCCGTGAAATTGCCACCTACCGCGCAGGCAAGTTCCGCAACACCAAGCTGGCCAAGCAGCAGGCGTCCAAGCTGGAGAACATGTTCTCCGACATCTCTGCCGGCGAAGTCAAGATGCTGCCCATCATCATCAAGGCCGACGTGCAGGGGTCGCAGGAAGCACTGGCCCAGTCGCTGCTCAAGCTGTCGACGGACGAAGTCAAGGTCCAGCTGGTGTATTCCGGCGTGGGCGGTATTTCCGAGTCCGACGTCAACCTGGCGATCGCTTCCAAGGCTGTCCTGATCGGGTTCAACACCCGCGCAGATGCCCAGGCGCGCAAGCAGGCCGAGAACAACGGCATCGACATTCGCTACTACATCTTGGTCTTTGACGCTGTGGTCGAACTTCGCGCCGCCATGTCCGGCATGCTCTCGCCCGACAGGAAGG
>NZ_JBFUBD010000315.1:0-3203 GCF_056405935.1 Polaromonas sp. P1_E3 | reverse complement strand
GGCCACACAGGACTTCCAGGTAGGTATCGGCAACCTGCTGGGAGGCGGGACGCAGGCGCTGTCCGTCGGGACGGCCCTGGGCAACGCGGCAACCGGCGCCAATATCCGTGTAGGCGCCGGCACCTATGCCGAGGACGTGGTGGTAAACAACCCCTATAACCTGTACTTCGGCGGCTCGACCTTGCAGGGCCTCACGCTCAACGCCGGCGCGGGCGGCTCCGGCATCAGCGGCAATGTGACGGCGAGCGGTGCGGGCGGAATCCTGTTCAACGCCCCGGTCAGTCTGCTGGGCGACACGACGCTGGCGACCCAGGGCGCCAACATCACGCTCAACGGCGACATCCAGAACGCCGGCAGTGTAGCCAGTGCGCTGCGGCTTGTCGCGGGCACGGGCAGCACCCGCGGCAATGTGCACATGGTGACGGGCGGCACGGAAACCAACGCGCTCGGCCGGTTTGAAGTTGTGGCGAACGACTTCACCCTGGACAGCACTTTGTGGGTTAAAGGCTATGGCATTGGGGCACTCGGCAATGTTGCCCTGAGCAACCACACGTTGCGCGGGCAGGACGCCACACAGTCCAACACKCTGAACGCGGGGGGCGACGTGAGCGGCTCCACCATTAGCCAGGGTGCTGTCCAGGTCACCAGCGGCGGCGATGTCTCGGCCAATGTCACCGCCAGCGAAGTGGCGGTGGCCGCTGTAGGCGACGTAAGCGGCACCACCACCAGCCAGGGCAATGTACAGATCAGCAGCAGCACCGGCAACATCAGCGGCAACATCAGCGGCAACAATGTGGTGGTGCAGGCGCAGGGCGACGTGAACGTGGTGGTCACCGCCAGCAACTCGGCATCGCTGGCCGGAGACACCGTGGTGGCCAATGTGGTTGCACCGATCATGGCGGTGGAGGCCGTGAGCGAAGTGCAGATTTCGGGTTCATCCGCCCAGGTCACCATCGATTCGCCCAAAGGCAGCGTCAGCGGCAGTTTCGGACAGGTGACCAATTCTGGCGGTGGCCTGGTCAACGTGAACGGCAAACCGCAGGGTAACCAGCAGCTGACGTCCACCGCGGAAAACAACCGGGTGATTCCTGCCGGTAACGTGGCAGAAAACGCCGGGGCAGATGTGCCGGCGCTTCAGCTGGCGCTGGCCAGTGAAAGCAGCAATTCCGTGGTTTCAAGCACCCCAGCCAAGGCAGGCGAGGCTATCGACAATGGCCAGGCTGTGGAGCTGGACATGTCGCCGGGCGGCGAGCGCGAGAAAGAATGAGGCGCCAGGACGTGAGGAGTGGGGGTGCCCCCCGGACGCGTGCTTGCCGCTGCGTTGCGGGCCTGTTGCAGGGGACTGGATCTTAAAACCGGCCTGGAGAGCTGGCGGGCTTAATTACGGTACTGTTCCTGCTGCATCACCAGCTCCGCTTGCCGCGCAGCCGACAGTTGCGGAGCAGCCGCCTGAACGGCCAGCTTTTCTTGCGCGGTGCCTTGCGGCGCTGGTGGGCGGGCCGGCAGCGCGCCCGGTCGTGCAGGAGTTTCCTGTGCCGCTGCGTTGGACGGCTGCACGCGGCGGGCGCCGTCAAAGCGGCGCTGCCAGTAGCTTACGCCCATGCTTTCAACGCGCACTTCTGCGCCGGGCTTGGGCGAGTGGATGAACTTGCCGTCACCGACATAAATGCCGACATGGCTGAACGCGCGCTTCATGGTGTTGAAAAACACCAGGTCGCCGGGCTGCAATTCGGTTTTTTCGATGCGCTGGGTGGCGGCGGCTTGCTGTTCAGCGCGGCGCGGCAGCAGCAGCCCGACGCTTTGCTCATAAATGGCGCGTACAAAGCCGCTGCAGTCAAACCCGGTTTCGGCCGTGTTGCCGCCGCGTTTGTAGGGCACACCCAGAAAACCCATGGCGTTGACGACCAGCTCGGAAGCCTTGTTGGTGACGTTGTGGCGGACGTTGTCGATCTGGGTCAGCAGGCCCTTGTCGGCGAGCAGTTTGTCCATGTCGTTGTCGCCGCCTGAATTGCCGGGTGCCGCATATGCGCTGGCTGCCAGCAGGGCGGCAGAGGCAATGACGAGGGCAGGGGCAATCATTCGCATGGCGCCAAGCATACTTGACAGATTAGTCCTACGTCAACTTATGTTGTTTCTTGATAACGTTGGTAAGTTATTGATTTGTAACGAATTTGTATTTTGACTAGTCCGTTCTTCCCCTTCCGGGACCTTCTTGCCGCGTAAAAGCCGGGCGTGAGCCGGGTTAAAGGCCATTTCTGCGATGGCGTGTCGCTGGCTGGTGTAAAACCAATTTTGCCTGCAAGTTTTTGAGGACGAAATATGACTTTTATCCAATACCGACGAGCGCGAGCAGCTATGGTTTTGATAGCACTCTCGTGGGTTTTTCTGCCCTCCCAGGCTCAAAGCATTCGCCCTGAAACGGTAGCGGCAGGGCTTGAACACCCCTGGGGCGTGACCTTCCTGCCGGGCGAGCGCTTTCTGGTCACGGAGCGCCCCGGCCGCCTGCGCATCATCGGGCCGGGCGGCAAACCGGGTACGCCGGTGGCGGGTTTGCCGGAGATTGCCGCCGGCGGGCAGGGCGGCTTGCTGGACGTGCTGGCGGACGGCGACTTTGCGCGCAACCGGACGCTGTATTTCTGCTTTTCCGAGCCTGCCGCCGCCGGGAACGGCAACAGTACGGCGCTGGCGCGCGCCACCTTGAGTGCCGACGATACCCGGYTGGAGAACGTCAAGGTCATCTTCAGCCAGAGGCCCAAGGTCGCCAGCACAGCGCATTTCGGTTGCCGCATCGTGGAAAGCCGCGCGGCAGCTACCGGCACGCCCGACGGCAAGCTCTTTCTCACACTGGGTGAACGGTTTAGCCGCAAGGAAGATGCCCAGAAGCTCGACAACCACCACGGCAAGGTTGTCCGCATCAACAAAGATGGCTCGATTCCCCAGGACAACCCCTTTGTCGGCAAAGCGGGGGCCTTGCCTGAAATCTGGAGCTACGGCCACCGCAACGCCCAGGGCGCAACGCTGGCGCCCGACGGCACGTTATGGATGCRCGAGCATGGGCCGCAGGGCGGCGATGAAATCAACCTGCCCAGGCCCGGGGCCAACTACGGCTGGCCGGTGATCACCTACGGCGAAAACTACGGCGGCGGAAAAATCGGCGAAGGCCTGACAGAAAAGGCCGGCATGCAGCAGCCGCTGCATTACTG
>NZ_JBFUBD010000314.1:0-3209 GCF_056405935.1 Polaromonas sp. P1_E3 | reverse complement strand
GTACATCATCACCATGCCGGGCTTGACGCGCTGGCTGACGACAGCCCGAGCGGCAATTGCGCCGTTGACGTTGTAGGCCTCGATCCAGTCGTTGTCTTCCACGCCAATGAGCTTGGCGTCATCTTCACTGAGCCAGATGATGGGCCCGCCCCGACTCAGCGTGAGCATCAACAGGTTGTCGGTGTACGTTGAGTGAATGCCCCACTTCTGGTGCGGCGTGATGAAGTTCAACAATATCTCGGTGTTGCCGTTGCTGCGGATGCCGTGCACACCGGCGGTGGCCTTCAGGTTCACGGGCGGCCGGTAGCTGGCCAGGCCTTCGCCGAAAGCCAGCATCCACGGGTGGTCCTGGTAGAACTGCTGGCGGCCTGTGAGGGTGCGCCATGGGATCAGTTCATGCACATTGGTGTAGCCGGCGTTGTACGACACGGTTTCTGACTCGATGCCGCTCCAGGTCGGCGAGCTGATGATCTTGCGCGGTTGTGCCTGGATGTCGCGAAAGCGGATCTTCTCGTCCTCGCGGTGCAGCGCCAGGTGCGTGTGCTCACGGCCGGTCTGCTTGCCGAGCGCCGCCCAAGCCTTAACCGCCACATGGCCGTTGGTTTCTGGCGCCAGTTGCAGCACCATTTCGCAGGCATCGATGTCGCTGTTGATGCGCGGCATGCCCTGGGTGACGCCGGGCTCGGTCACCAGGCCGTTCAACTGGCCAAGCTGCTTGACCTCGGTCTCGGTATTCCACGAAATACCTTTGCCGCCGTTGCCCACCTTGTTGAGCAAGGGGCCGACAGCCGTGAAGCGCTTGTAGACATTGGGATAGTCGCGTTCAACCACCTGCATCTGGGGCGCTGTCTTGCCGGGCACCAGTTCGCACTCGCCACGCTTCCAGTCCTTGACTTCAAAAGGCTGGGCCAGCTCACCCGGGGTATCGTGCATCACCGGGGTCAGTACCATTTCCTTTTCGACACCGAGGTGGCCTTCACACAGCTCGCTGAATTTTTTCGCGAAGCCCTTGTAGATTTCCCAGTCGCTTTTCGATTGCCAAACCGGGTCCACTGCCGTAGACAACGGATGGATGAACGGGTGCATGTCGCTGGTGTTGAGGTCGTTTTTTTCGTACCAGGTTGCGGTCGGCAGCACGATGTCGGAGTAGAGGCAGGTCGTGCTCATGCGGAAGTCGAGCGTGACCAGCAGATCCAGCTTGCCCTCGGGCGCCTTGTCGTGCCAGACCACTTCTTCAGGCTTCCCGTCTTGAGCCCCAAGGTCTTTGCCCTGAACGCCGTTGTCTGTTCCGAGAAGATGCTTTAGAAAATACTCATGGCCCTTGCCCGACGAACCGATGATGTTGGAGCGCCAGACAAACATGTTGCGTGGCCAGTTGTCCGGGTGGTCCGGGTCCTCGCAGCTCATCTTGAGGGAGCCATCCTTGAGCGACTTGACGACATAGTCCTTGGCATCCAGGCCCGCAGCCTGCGCATCCTTGACCACCTGCATCGGGTTGGTCTGCAACTGCGGCGCGCTCGGCAGCCAGCCCATGCGTTCGGCGCGCACGTTATAGTCGATCATGCTGYCGCCGTAAAGCTTCTTGTCGGCGAGCGGCGACAACACCTCGTCCACGCCGAGCTTCTCGTAGCGCCACTGGTCGGTGTGCGCATAAAAGAAGCTGGTGGAGTTCATCTGCCGGGGTGGGCGGATCCAGTCAAGCGCGAAGGCTAGCGGTGTCCATCCGGTCTGCGGCCGCAGTTTTTCCTGGCCCACGTAGTGCGCCCAGCCCCCGCCGCTTTTGCCGATACAGCCGCACATCATCAGCATGTTGATGACGCTGCGGTAATTCATGTCACTGTGGTACCAGTGGTTCATGCCGGCGCCGATGATGACCATGGAACGGCCTTCGGTCTTGTCGGCGTTGTCGGCAAACTGGCGTGCGACGGCGATGATCTGGTCGCGCGGCACACCGGTGATCTGTTCCTGCCAGGCCGGGGTGTAGGGGCTGTTGTCGTCAAAGTCGGCGGCGGCCAGCTCACCGGGCAAGCCGCGGGGAATGCCGTACTGCGCAACCTGCAGGTCGAACACCGTTGCCACCAGGGCCGAGCGCTCCTCACCGGCCTTGCCGAGTGAAATGCGTTGCACCGGGACGGTACGCACCAGAACATCGCTCTGCTCATTGTTGGCGAAATGTTCATGGCGGATGCCGCCGAAGTAGGGAAAACCGACCTTGGCGCTGTCAACACTGGATGCATCACCCTCCATCACCGACAGCTTGAGCGAGACCTCGTCACCCTGGCGTGCTTCCTTGGACTCCAGGTTCCACTGCCCGGCATCGGCACGGCCATCCGGGCCCCAGCGAAAGCCGATGGCGCCGTGTGGCAACACGACCTTGCCCTGTGCATCGAAGGCCACAGTTTTCCACTCCGGGTTGTTCGCCTGGCCCAGCTTGCCGTTGAAGTCGGACGCGCGCACATAACGGTCCGGCACCATGACGGTTTCGCCGTTTTCCAGCGGGTGTTCCTTGAGCATCACCAGCATGGGCAGATCGGTGTAGCGGCGTGCGTAGTGGTCGAAGTAGGCCGAGCGCGGCTTGCCGTTGCCGCCGAAATAGAAGTCTTTCAGGATCACATGGCCCATGGCCATGGCGACCGCGGCGTCGGTGCCCTGCTTGGGGTGCAGCCACAGGTCGGAGAGCTTGGCGACTTCGGAATAGTCGGGCGTGATGGCGACGGTCTTGGTGCCCTTGTAGCGGACTTCGGTGAAGAAGTGCGCATCGGGGGTGCGCGTCTGCGGCACGTTGGAGCCCCAGGCAATGATGAAACCGGAGTTGTACCAGTCGGCCGATTCCGGCACGTCGGTCTGCTCCCCCCAGACCTGCGGGCTGGACGGGGGCAGGTCGCAATACCAGTCGTAAAAGCTCATGCACACGCCGCCTATCAGCGACAGGTAGCGCGAACCGGCGGCGTAGCTGACCATGGACATCGCCGGGATCGGCGAGAAACCGATGATGCGGTCGGCGCCGTGCTTCTTGATCGTGTGAACGTTGGAGGCCGCAATGATCTCGTTGACTTCGTCCCAGCTGGAGCGCACGAACCCACCGAGGCCGCGCACGCTCTGGTAGTCGCGCCGCTTGGCGTCGTCTTGCACCACAGCGGCCCAGGCCTCGACCGGCGGCAGCGTCAGGCGGGCCTCGCGCCAGTGCTTGAGCAGTCGCGCGCGCACCA
>NZ_JBFUBD010000313.1:0-3218 GCF_056405935.1 Polaromonas sp. P1_E3 | reverse complement strand
CCCTCATGGTGCACATCTACACCATCGGATACATGGAAGAAGACGAGGGCTACAACCGCTTCTTCGCCTATATCTCGCTGTTCACCTTCTCCATGCTGATGCTGGTCATGAGCAACAACATGCTGCAGCTGTTCTTTGGTTGGGAAGCCGTGGGCCTGGTGTCCTACCTGCTGATCGGTTTCTGGTTCAACAAGCCGACCGCCATCTTCGCGAACATGAAGGCCTTCCTGGTCAACCGCGTGGGCGACTTCGGCTTCATCCTCGGCATCGGCCTGATCGCCGCCTACGCCGGCACGCTCAATTACGGTGAGGCCTTTGCCAAGGCCGACGAACTCTCCAAGTTGAGCTTCCCGGGCACAGGCTGGATGCTGGTCACCGTGATCTGCATCTGCCTCTTCATAGGCGCCATGGGCAAGTCGGCGCAGTTTCCGCTGCACGTCTGGCTACCGGATTCCATGGAAGGCCCGACGCCTATCTCGGCGCTGATCCACGCGGCAACCATGGTGACGGCGGGCATCTTCATGGTGGCGCGCATGTCGCCGCTGTTCGAGCTCAGCGACACGGCGCTCAGTTTCATCATGGTCATTGGCGCCATCACGGCGCTGTTCATGGGTTTTCTCGGCATTATCCAGAACGACATCAAGCGCGTGGTCGCGTACTCCACGCTCTCGCAGCTGGGCTACATGACGGTGGCGCTGGGCGCCTCGGCTTATTCCGTCGCGGTGTTCCACTTGATGACGCACGCTTTCTTCAAGGCGTTGCTGTTCCTGGCCGCAGGCTCGGTCATCATCGGCATGCACCACAACCAGGACATCCGCTGGATGGGCGGCGTGCGCAAGTACATGCCTATCACCTGGATCACCTCGCTCCTGGGCACGCTGGCCCTGATCGGCACACCCCTGTTCGCGGGTTTTTACTCCAAGGACAGCATCATTGAAGCCGTGCATGAGAGTCATCTGGCGGGTGCGGGTTTCGCCTACTTCGCGGTACTGGCAGGCGTCTTCGTGACGGCCTTCTATTCCTTCCGCCTGTACTTCCTGGTGTTCCATGGAAAAGAGCGCTTCGACCAGAACCCCGACGCACACCATGGCCACGACGACCACGGCCACCATGACGAGCCACACGAATCCCCCTGGGTGGTGACGGTTCCGCTGATCCTGCTGGCGATTCCGTCCGTGGTCATCGGCTTCATGACAATTCAGCCCATGCTGTACGGCGATTTTTTCAAGGACGCCATCATGGTGAACCTTGAGAAGCATCCCGCCATGGAAGAACTTAAGCAGCTGTTCCACGGCCCGGCCCAAATGGCCTTGCATGGATTGATGACGCCGCCGTTCTGGCTGGCCCTCGGTGGCGCGGTGGCGGCCTGGTACATGTACATGATCAACCCGGCGTTGCCGGCCGCGATCAAGCGCATCTTCATGCCCATCTTCACGCTGCTCGAGAACAAGTATTACCTCGACTGGTTCAATGAAAACGTGCTGGCCCGGGGCACGCGGGCACTCGGTGCAGCCCTCTGGAAGGGTGGCGACCAGAAGCTGATCGACGGCGCATTGGTCAACGGCTCCTGGAAGGTGGTCGGCTGGGTTTCCGGCGTGGTGCGCCGGCTGCAGTCCGGTTACATCTATCACTATGCCTTCGGCATGATCATTGGCGTATTTGTGTTGATGACGTATTTCGTCTGGCTCAATCGCTGATCAGTCCAACAAAATCAAGGAAGAACAAGAATGGGTTTGTTGAGTCTTGCGATCTGGACGCCGATTGTTTTCGGTGTCGTTCTGCTGGGGCTGGGCCGTGATGAGCAGGCGCGCAGCGTTCGCTGGGTCGCATTGATAGGCGCAGTTATCAGTTTCCTGGTGACCTTACCTTTGTACAGCGGTTTCCAGCTGGACACATCGGCGATGCAGTTCGTCGAAAAGGGCAGCTGGATCCAGCGGTTTAATGTCAATTACCACGTTGGCGTTGACGGCATCTCCCTGTGGTTCGTGCTGCTGACGGCCTTCATCAATGTCGTTGTCATCATCGCCAGCTGGGAGGCCATCACCACGCGCGTTAACCAGTATATGGCGTCATTCCTGATCCTCAGCGGGCTCATGATCGGCGTGTTCACTGCGCTTGACGGCATTTTGTTCTACGTATTTTTTGAAGCCACGCTGATTCCGATGTACCTGATCATCGGCATCTGGGGCGGACCCAACAAGATCTACGCGGCCTTCAAGTTCTTCCTCTATACCTTGCTCGGCTCCCTGCTGATGCTTGTGGCGCTGATTTTCCTGTACAACAAGTCGGGCGGCAGCTTCGACATCCTGACCTGGCACAAGCTGCCGCTGGGCAGTACGGTGCAGACGTTGCTGTTTTTCGCCTTCTTCGCGGCGTTCGCCGTCAAGGTGCCCATGTGGCCGGTACACACATGGTTACCTGACGTGCACGTTGAAGCTCCTACCGGTGGTTCGGCTGTGCTGGCTGCCATCATGCTGAAGCTGGGCGCCTACGGTTTCCTGCGCTTCTCGATGCCCATCGCACCGGATGCGGCACACGAGTGGGCCTGGCTGATGATGGCGCTGTCGCTCATCGCCGTCATATACGTTGGCCTGGTGGCACTGGTGCAGCAGGACATGAAAAAGCTGGTGGCTTATTCGTCGGTGGCCCATATGGGCTTTGTCACCCTGGGTTTCTTCATCTTCAACGACCTGGGCGTTTCCGGCGGCATTGTGCAGATGATCGCCCACGGTTTTGTGTCGGGTGCCATGTTCCTGTGTATCGGTGTGCTGTACGACCGTGTCCACTCCCGTGAAATTGCCAGCTACGGCGGTGTCGTCAACACCATGCCCAAGTTTGCGGCTTTTGCACTGTTGTTCGCCATGGCCAACTGCGGCCTGCCGGCAACGGCCGGTTTCGTCGGCGAATGGATGGTCATTCTGGGCGCCGTCAAATACAACTTCTGGGTCGGAGGCGCGGCGGCAACAGCCCTTATTTTTGGCGCAGCCTACACCCTGTGGATGTATAAGCGCGTCTACCTTGGCCCGGTAGCCAATGACGACGTCAAGGCGCTCGTCGACATCAACAGCCGCGAATTCCTGATGCTGGCGCTGCTGGCCGTTGCGGTGCTGTATATGGGCATCTATCCCAAGCCATTTACCGATGTGATGAATACTTCAGTGGCGGACCTGCTCAAGCATGTCGCAACCTCCAAACTGAACTGAAGCAACTACAAAGAA
>NZ_JBFUBD010000312.1:0-3237 GCF_056405935.1 Polaromonas sp. P1_E3 | reverse complement strand
GTGTCGTAGACCTTGTTGTTGGCTCCCACACCTGTGACGGCCAGGCTGGCTGGTGTGATGTTGGCCGTCAGCCCCGTTGGTTGCACCACGGTGTAGTTGCCGGCATCAGCGCCGCTCAATGTATAGCCGGTCACGTTGACCACCTTGCCGTTGCCCACGTTCTTGTCGGCGAATCGGCCGATGCCCGTGCCGAGCACGTTCACGGTATCACCGGCAAAGGCTGCAACGCTGGCCGTGCCGCTGATGGTGGAGGCGTCGTTGGCGTTGTACACCTTGTCCTGGATCGTCACACCGCCAACGACAACGCTGGCCGGCGTGATGTTGGCAGTCAGGCCCGTGGGCTGCACGATGACGTAGTTGCCGGCATCGGCGCCGCTCAAGGTGTAGCCCGTGACCGTGACGGCCTTGCCGTTGCCCACATTCTTGTTGGCGAAAGTACCACTGCCGGTGCCGGCCAGGTTCACCGTGTCGCCGGCAATGGCCGTGACGCTGGCTGTACCGTTCAAAGTGGTACCCAGGCCGGCGTCATACACCTTGTTGGCCGCGCTCACGCCGGTGACCGCCAGACTGGCGGGATTCACTGTCAGGGTGCCATTGGCGTAACTGATGTCATAGCCCTGCTGGTTGGAATACAGGCCGGAGCCCGTCACCGTGTAGCTGCCGGCATTGACCGCGCCCTGGGCGCTTCCGCCGAAACTGATGCTTCCCGACAAGCTGCCGCAAGCCACGTTGGAGCAACTGATGCCGGTCCCGCCGTTCCAGGACAGCTTGTCGTAGGTCTTGCTGGTGCTGCCGACGGTGACCGTGGTGGCCTTCATGAGTGCCTTGAGCAGGGGGCGGCTATTTCCCTCATAAAGGCGCCAGACGCTGGTGAAATCCCAATTGGGGTTGACGTTGCCGTTGGCGGGAGTGGCCGAGCTGAAGTTGGCCTGTTGTTGCATCTGGGCTGTGGTCATGCCCATGCCGCCGCCCGCGCTGGTAGCCCGCCCGGTTGTAACGGTATCCCAGAAGCTGTTGTTGATCGCCGTTCCGGCGTCCCACAAGCCGACCAGTCCACCCAGATTGCTGGTGCCGCCCACGGCGCCGGCCGCGTAGCTGTTGTTGATCGTGCCTCCGGCATTGATCTTGTGCCCCACCAGGCCACCAACTCCGGAATTACCATTTACCGTACCGGTCGCGTAGCTGTTGTTGATCGAAGGGGCGTTGCCATTGCTGTTCCAGAGCCCCACCAGCCCGCCCACATCCGAGCCGGTACTGTTGACGTTGCCGCTTGCATAGCTGCCGCTGATGGATCCGCTGTTGAGCATGTCTCCCACCAGCCCGCCGGTCCGGTCATTGGAGCCGGTGACATTGCCGGTGGCATAGCTATTGACGATGACGCCCTGCCCCCATCCCACCAGACCACCTACAGAGAGCCCACCGGTGACGTTACCGCTGGCGTGGCTGTTGCGGATTTCACCCTGGCTCGTTCCCACCAGGCCTCCAGCTTCCGAGTTGGTTCCGGTCACCGACGTGTTGGTGGTGTAGCTGTTGATGATGTTGCCGGAGTTCCACCCCACCAGCGCACCAACCTTGGTTTGTCCTGCTACGCTGCCGCCTATCAGGCCCACATTATTGATTCGACCTGGAACGCCCGTGTAGCCGAACAAGCCGACATAAGTGGCGCCTGGCCGGTTGATGGTCAGGCCGGTGATGGTGTGGCCCAAACCGTCCAGGGTACCGTTGAAGTTTGCGGTGTTGTCGCCCAGCGGCTGAAATCCACTCCCGCCGTTCCATGCGCTGGTCGGCGAAGCGTCGATGTCGGCGCCCAGCGCATAGCGAATGTTGAGATTGCCGCTGATACCCTGCAAATCGGTGCCGGTAGTACTGCCTGCAGCACCCAGGCCGGTGATGACGGTATACGCGATGGGGGTACTGTTGCTGCCCTGTTTGGTGCTGAAGTTGTTGCCTGCCGGCAGATTGATTTTCGCGCCGTTATTGAAGTTGTAGGTACTGCCGGTGCCGTTGGCGGTGCCCTGTCCATACTCCAGCGCCAGCTTGCCCGTGCCCGAGGCATTAAGGTTGGCATTGATATTGATGTTGTTCTGCGCGTTGAGCGTCAGCTGGTTGACGCTCCAGCTCACCACGTCATTGACGTTGACGTCGCCCGCTGTGCCTGTATTGCCGCTGCTGCTCTGGATGACGACGTTGCCTGAGCCGAGGTTGGCAGTCAGGGCTGCGCCCGTGATGTTCCCGCCCGCAGTAGCGATGGTGAAGTCCACAGGGTCAATCAGCCAGGTGCCGCTTTGGCCGGCGGGCGCCGCCGTGGTGATCCGGGCGCCATCGGCAATGTTCACCTGCGCACCCGAGGTTTCCACAAAGCCGCCGTTGCCGCCGTTTGGCGCCGAGGCGTCCAGCGTGCCCGCAACATTGGCGGTGCCGGCGGCCATGCCGCCCAGCAGGATGATGGTCCCGCTGCGGTTTTCCACGGTGCGCGCCTGGATCACCCCGGTGTTGTTGACTGCGCTGGCCAGCAGGGAATCCTTGGCACCGGCGCTCATCAGCGCCTGCCCACCGTCGGCCAGGATCAACCCGCCGTTCTCGGCCAGGCTGTTGAGAACGCTCTGGTCCACTTGAATCTTGAGCAGCTGGTTACCCTGGAATGTCAGGGTGGCCGCGCTGCCCGCTGCCAACGCCACAGTGCCCTTGGCAGCATTGATGCTTCCCTGGTTGCGCACGGTGTTGCCGATCAGGGCGACATAGCCGCCCGTGGCCGCATTAATGCTGCCCTGATTGACCACACTGCCTGCGCCTGCGCCGCTGAAGCTGCGCTTGCCGCTGCTCAGGTCCGCATCCTTGACATCCAGTGTGGATGCCACCAGCCCGCCTACGTTGACCTGGGCGCCGGCGCCGAACAGGATGCCGTTGGGGTTGATCAGGAAGACCTGCCCGTTGGCATTGAGCTGGCCCAGGATCTGGCTGCCATGGGTGTCCAGGATGCGGTTGACGGCAATCGCGCTGGCCGAGGGCTGCACGAAGTTGACGCTTTCCTGCGCGCCGACATTAAAGCTCTTCCAGGTCAGCGAAGCATTCTGGCTGGATTGATGGATGGTGGTGGTGGGGCCATTCTGCGAGATGCTGGCTGCGCCCGAAGTGACCTGGCCGTCCACCGGGCCGGCCTGTGCAGTGGCCGCCCCGAGCAGCAAAACGGCCGTTACCGGCTTGCGCAGGGTCCATTTGCCTGCGGCACTACTGGCC
>NZ_JBFUBD010000311.1:0-3241 GCF_056405935.1 Polaromonas sp. P1_E3 | reverse complement strand
ATCTGGTCCAGCGTAAAGACCGGCAGGATGCGGTTCTTCTCGGTTTTGGTTTTCACCGCCGTCAACACTGACCAGGGCACCACGTCCGTACGGGCCGCCAGCGGTGGAAACGGGCTGTTGGCGCCATGCACGCCCGCACCCTGCCCGGCCGGTATGTCAAACGCCGGCCCTGCCGCGGCGGGCTTGCCGCCATTCGCCATCGGTGACGACAGCGTTTGCGCCGCGAGACCGGCAGCAGCCAGCAGCGCGCTGCAGGCCAATACCCACTTCAATCCGTGAAGGCTTGGTGTGCGAGGGCTAAAAGAGGCTGTCATGCAGTACTCCAGAAAATCCAGAAAAAAGTGAGGCCGCTTCAGGGGCGTCACGGTGACGTCAGTGGACGTCAATGAACGTCAATGAACGTGCTTCATCCCGCAGTATTTGCCGACGGCCAAACCTTTGCAAGCGGCCTGCAGCTCTTTTTCACAAACTTCGTCTTTCTTGCCTGATTCCAGGCATTTGGCGGCGTTTTCATGGGCGGCGGCCATGGCACGGTGGCGCTGGATGTCTTCCTTCGTTTCCTTGTCGTTGTGCTGCGCATGGGCCAGCGAGAACGTGGCGCTCAGGGCCACCGCCGCAAACGCCGCGGCAACAGGAGACAAGGTGAGGAATTTTTTGATGGCGTAGAGGTTTGTCATAAGAAGGTTACCTTGATTGGAGAAGTTCAAACACACTGACCCGGTAGGCTTCCCAGGCGGGCAGCAACGCAGACGCGAGCGCCACACCCAAAGCCAGTACCGGCACACTGACCAGCTCGACCGGCCATGACAGCGCACCAATCAAGACGGATTTTTCAAGTTGCAGCGTCCAGGCCAGCAGCGCCGTCAGCCCCTGCCCCGCCAGCACGCCCAGCACGGTGGCCAGCAGGGCCAGCCACAGCGCTTCGCACAGCAGCAGGCCGGCCACGCGGGCCGGCGGCGCGCCCAGCATGCGCAGCAGCGCCAGGTCGGCCCGGCGCTCGCGCACGGCACCCCACAGCGCAATGAAAACACTCAGGCCCGCCGTCAGCAGCAGTACGCCGGCCAGCGCGCGCAGCACGTCCGTGCCCACCCCCACCATGCTCAGCAGGCGCGTGATTTCCAGCGCCGGCGCCGCGGCCTGCATCTCGGTGCTGCTGTTGATGTAGCGCGGAAAGGTCACGGCCGCCAGCGGCGTCTTGTACTGGATCAGCGCCAGCGTGATTTCGCGCTCTTCTTCCAGCACCTTGCGGTCGTCAYCGTCCAGCGCCGTGTCGGTTTCATGCACCTGCCAGACAGATTCGGCGGCCGTCAGCACCAGGCGGTCCAGCACGGTGTGGCTCGCGGCCAGGACGCCCGACACCACATAAGGGCTCAGCTTGTGCTCTTCACCGCCGCCCCCCAGGCCGTGCGTGCCGGTAAAGCTGTCGCCCACTTTCAGGCCGGTTTGCTGCGCCACCTGCGCGCCAATAACGGCCTGCATGGGTTTGGACCACAGCGCGCCCTGCGCCAGTTGCGCGTCGTAATGGTGGATGTAGTCGGGCGTGGTGCCCACAATGCGAAAGCCGCGAAAGCTGTCACCCAGGCTGATGGGAATGACCTTGGCCACCTGCGGATGCTTTTCCAGTTCCTTCACCGCCGCCAGCGGAACATTGCCTGTCGGCACATCAAGGTGGAACACGCCCGAGAGGATCAGCTGCATCGGGCTGCCCTTGGCGCCAACCACCACATCGATGCCGGCCACGTCGCGGTCAAACGCCTGGCTGATCTGGTGGCTGACGAGCAGCAGAAAAGTGATGGAGGCCAGCCCCAGGGTGAGCAGCAGCAAATTCAGCGCTGCAGCCAGGGGCCGCGACCATAAATAGCGCCATGAAAACACCACGGTTTTGAATGCTATCGTTTTCATAGCTGCTTGCGCACAACCAATAAGGACTGCAGGCCTTTTCCATCCTTAAAAAAGGCCTGGACACGCGCATCGTGCGTGGCAATCACCAGCGTGGCGCCCTGCTGCTGCGCCGCGCTTTGCAACAAGGCCAGCGACGCCGCAGCCGCGTCATCGTCCAGGCTGGCTGTGGGTTCATCGGCCAGGATCACGCGCGGCTTGAGCAACACCGCGCGCGCCAGCGCCACACGCTGCGCCTGCCCGCCTGATAGTTGAGACGGCTTGCGATCAGCCAACGCGCGCACATCCAGCGCGTCCAACGCCTCGGCGATGCGGCCTTCATCATCTGGCTGGCCAGCGGCCCACTGCGCCATGGCAAGGTTGCCCTGCACCGTCAGCGCCGGGCTCAGGTGAAGTTTCTGTGGCAAAAAGCCAATGGTTTGGGCCCGCCACGCGTCGCCGGCACGCCCGCCCAGTGCCTTGACGGACTGGCTGGCCACCGTGATGTCGCCCTCACTGGGCGCCAGCAAACCCGCCGCCAGCGCCAGCCAGGTTGATTTGCCCGATCCCGACGCACCGCGCAGCAGCAAGGTGCCGCCCTGGGCGACGTCCACGTCCGCAAAGCGGAGCTCAGGGCCCTTGGCGTAGCGGTAAGCCAGCTGGCGTGTGCTGATCATGAAGAGGCCGCGCCGGTGGCGCAGTCGGCGCACACACCCCGCACGGCAAAGTCCATGCTCATGCCTTGGTAGCCCAGCGCCTTCAATGCCTCCAGCGCGGTCTGCGCGGCGCGTTCCAGGTCTTTGGTGCTGGCCTTCAACGCACCTGAAGACGCACCCGAACGCTTGCCCGACAACGCACCCGACAAGGGGCTGTCGCGGTGGCAGCTCTGGCATTCAAAGTGGGGAATGGCGTGCACGCTGCTCGGCATGGCCTGGTAGCGGCGCACGCGGTTGGCATCCACGCGGCACAG
Organism: Polaromonas sp. P1_E3; assembly: GCF_056405935.1. NCBI lineage: Bacteria > Pseudomonadati > Pseudomonadota > Betaproteobacteria > Burkholderiales > Comamonadaceae > Polaromonas > Polaromonas sp. P1_E3. Next base: position 393 of record NZ_JBFUBD010000311.1, on the reverse strand, counting down.
CAGCAAGCCCACCTGCGTGAGCCGGTCGATCAGCCGGTACAGCGTGACGCGGTCCAGTGTCACGCCTTCGCCGGCATCATCGTCGCCGCCCAAAGCGGCCTGCAGCTGCGCGTGCGTGTAGCTGGTGTCGGGGTGGGCCAGCAGCCAGCCCAGCACCAGGCGCGCAGCGCTGGTGCGGCGCAGGCCGTGGGCTGACAGCAGCACATCAATCGGGTCTGCGTCGGCGGTGATGCCGGGGCCGGTTCTGGAGCGCTTGACAGGTTGGACGGATGCCATGGGATGAAGCCATTCCAAAAGAGTTTGGCAAAAGGGAGCGCGGTGTATTTTCACCATGCGCACACATAACGCAACAATGTTGCATTAAACTATAAAGCAATTCAGTTGCATTATTAC
>NZ_JBFUBD010000310.1:0-3256 GCF_056405935.1 Polaromonas sp. P1_E3 | reverse complement strand
GGGCGACGCAGGAAGCGCTGAGGAGGGCTGGGTGGTGGCGCTCATGTCGTGCTCCCGTCGGTGTGCTGGATGGCAAGTGCTGCGCTTTTGGTATTGCCACCCGCGGCAACAACCTTGATGGCCGCGCGGATGCGGTTGTAGGTGCCGCAGCGGCAGATGTTCGTCATCGCCTCATTGATGTCGGCATCGGTCGGGTTCGGTTTGGCCTTGAGCAGCGCCGCCGCCGTCATCACCATGCCGCACTGGCAATAGCCGCACTGCGGAACATCCAGCGCAACCCAGGCCTTTTGTATGGGGTGCGAGCCGTCCGGTGAGAGTCCTTCAATGGTTACGATTTTTTCCGTCGCACTCACCGTCGAAACAGGGCGCACACAACTTCGCGTGGGCACGCCGTCAATGTGCACGGTGCAGGCCCCGCAAGCAGCGATGCCGCAGCCGTATTTGGTGCCGGTAAGCCCGAGTTGCTCGCGGATGACCCACAGCAGCGGTGTGTCGTCCTCCACTTCAAACTCACGCACGGTGCCGTTGACGTTCAGCTTTGCCATGGATGCGCTCCTCAATATTTCGAAGGAAGGATGGGCCAGGGGGATAGTAGCGCTGGTGCATGTCAAATGCACCCGGCAATGCTATACCTGAGTAATGTGCTGACTTGTGCCTGGCAATAAAGTTCGGCCGGGTAAACCCTTGTGATGGCCGGCGTTTTGCCTCAGCGAACCTCTGCCAGCGGCAGGCCGGTGAAAGCCGCGTAGCGTTGGGCGGCAAGCCGCAGTGCACCGGTGCTGCCGCGTGGCAGCGGGGCGAAAGGTGTGGTGCTGATGCTGAGGGCGCCTTTTTTTATTTCAGCCTGCCAGGTGCCTGCCACGCGGCCACCGAGCAGCAAGGCAGGACGGAAGAGACCGTTCGGCGTCATGAGCTTGCCGGCGCGCGTGGCGTCGATGATGGCTTTGCGATCCGTATAACCCAGCACATATTCGTCGAAGCCGGCCAGCAACTGCACTGCCTGCTTGCCGGCAGGTGGCATGGCTGCGCGCCTGGGCCACCACACGATGTTGCCCTCAAACAGCGCCTGGGCCAAACCGGGGCTGGCCATCTCCAGCGCTGCCCTGGCCTCGCCGGCAGCCAGTCCCGACCACCAGGCAAAGTCGGCCAGTGTGGCGGGGCCATGGCTGGTGAAATAACGCTGCGCCAGTTGTTTGAGGGCGTCCTCACGGGGTAGCTCCTTGTCCGCTTCACGCTCCGGCGGCAGCCACTCATCGAGCAGGGTATAGGTGGCCTGCTTGCCGCGCGGATCGCCCAGGCAGATCAGTCCGACCTGGGCCGCGCGGTACAGGATGCGCCCGCCGCGGTGGCCCTCGGTATTGACGCGATGCCGCGCGAGTGCGGCAAAAAGTTCCACGCGCGTGAGCTGCCGGCCACCTTCCAGGCACCGGCGGATGGCTGGGAGGATTTTGCGGAAGGCAGCTTCATCCAGCTCGACTTCGCGGTAGGCCGCTGCGGTTCGGGTCAGCAAGGCCGGCGCCACCAGGGTCAGCAGCCGGCGCATATCGCAAGCCGCCACCAGGTGCAGCGTGCCGCGCAGGACCCAGCTGCGGACCACCTTGCGTTGGGTCAGTGCCTGTTCAACCGATGCGTCAGTGATCTCTGCGCTGCTTGCGAAGCGCGAGCCAACCGCCCAGCGGGCGTGGGCATATTCCTGTGCCTGCATGGCACCGAACCATTGCACAGCCTGGTCAACGCGTTTGAAGTTGGCGGCCGGGAGCGGGGTGCCTGGCGCAAGGTGATGGCTGGCCAGCCGCATCGCGATCAGTTCCTGCCGTGAAATCTCCGCCATGCTCAGGCAATGCTTTCAAGCATGGCGAGCATGCGGCCCTGCCATACGGCAGGGGAAAAACGTTCGCGCAGCAGTTGCTGCGATGCCTGCACCATGGCCTGGCGGCGGGGTACGTCTGCCAGCAGATCGGCGCATGCCAACGGCATGTCCTTGAGGTCTGCCATGATCAGGTGAACGCCCGGCTCAATGCCGAAATCTTCAGCACCTCCGAAGACGTCGGACACGACGGCCGTGCCGGCCGCCCAGCTTTCGAAGGTCCGGAACTGGTCGAAGTAAGTATGTTCAGGGTCAGCATGGATGTTCAGGTTGATGCGCGCACCGGCGCGGTGGGCGTCACGCGCGGCGCCCCATAAGCCGCCCCAGACGAACTCGACCGACAGGGCGGGGGCTGTACTGGCGAAGTACTGCTCAGCGTCCCGCCGCCGGGGTGTGTCTCCGCCCAGCATGATGATGTCGTGGTTCCTCTGCGCTTCGGGAAGGGGCGTGCGCATGTGTTTGCCGGCCACCATATAGGGCAAGTGCCAGGTGGCCAGCCTTGGGAAATGCTGCGCGAGGTAGCCTGTTATGGAGGCATCCATGGCCAGCACGGCGTGCAGACCGGGCGCGATAGCGTCGAAAAGATCGGTCTTGTACCGATGCACGGTRGCCAGTGSATTYYTTGTCAAYGGATCAAACATCCACARCACRTGCTTGCCGYYRCGCGGCAGGCCCTGCRCSGMAAAGCGGGGYAGTGCRTAAATTCCGGCAATCAGCAGRTTGACGTCGCAGTGGCCKACATCGGGCAATGGCGCGTCGGTGCTGGTGCCCAGGTCAATGAACTCCACGTCATGGCCTGCCTCCACCAAAACATCCATCCACAAGCGCGAGGCGCGGCCAAACAAGGTGTCGATGTCGGTGTAGATGTGGATTTTCAACGCGGCTTCCTGAAGCTTCTGTATGTGCTTTTCAGCTTATAGCGCAAGGCGCCGAGGTGGCCAGAGCCGGGGGGATGCCGGTGTTCGCCAATAAACCCGGGAACCATTGCCGCTGTGGGCCTGTTGTCATCGCGGGTTCGATGGCCCGAATAGTGGCGCTTGTCATTGCGGCCTATGCCATCCGTGCGGTGGTGGGCGTTGCGGCAAAACTTTACACAACGCGCCTCGATTTCTGAAGAAGTTCTTCGCTCACAAGCCACAGTTTCAGTAAGCCAAAGGTAACTGGATGTATGCCGTCCCGGTCTTGAATGTAACCAATAGGGCCGCAGAATGTGGCGGAAAAGACGATTTTCCCGAAAATTGGGGCGAAATCATTACACRAGGCTGTTGGTAATTAATCACTTTTTCTGTCTTGTATCAGGTTTCACAATTGGTTACCGTGATTTAGTTCACGAAAAAATACTCCTCGGGTGCCGGATCACAACACCCGCGAGGCTTTACTGAACCCTGA
>NZ_JBFUBD010000309.1:0-3288 GCF_056405935.1 Polaromonas sp. P1_E3 | reverse complement strand
GCAAAGGGGAGGGGACTACCTCGCCGGGCAATAATGCCGGAGTTTCAGGCGCTATCAAATCAGGAGCTGCTTGCGCTTGCCACCATTGGCCCGCAGCCATTTTTGATTGTCGAAAAAGTGCCTCGAAGACGTTTGGTAACACCTGCCACGGTGCCAAATGGCCTCTTGACGCGGGGGGAAAGCCTGTGGCCGGCCGTTTAGAGGTAAAATAGGCCTCCAACCCACAGCAGACAAGCGCCGCCAGCTATAAAAAATATAGCGCTCAGGGCTGATCCAGGCTAGTCCCAACCGGGGCCGGCGACCGCCAGAGGGCGGCCACCTGGTCCGCAAAGTGCTTGATTTAGGGGAAGGAAGCCCCAAATTCACTGCATGAACGCTACCCAATCTCATCCTCACAAAACCGACCTCACGGTTGCCCACGTACTGGCTGAACTGCTGGAACGGCTGGAACACAGCGCGGTGCCGGTGGGTGCCGAGCAGTACCGCTCCGTGGTGCTGCACCTGGTGAACGAGCTGGGCGATGTGGAACCCGGCACGGCGCTGGGCGCATTGCTCGACACGCACCCGGCTGCGGCCGAGCTGTATGAAAACGTCAATTACCAGTATGCGGGCCTGTGCCGGTCTGCGCTGGACGCCTCGCTCGCTGCCGAGCTGAAGGCCAAAGAGGCCATTGAAAAGGCCATGAAACCCATCAACCCCCAACTGAAGGAAGACCCCAACCATGGCAAGAGCTGACGCCAAAACCGCCGTACTCGCTGACGGCCTGCGCTACAAGTCCAAGGTGTCGGGCTCACCGTTTGCTGCCACCACGTCATTTGGCGCTGCCACGATGTCGTGTTTCATGTGCGGCAAGCACCGCGCCCGCTCCCTGATGGGCACCCGTAAAGTGCTGGGCAAGTCCCAGGCCGTGTGCTCGCCTTCGTGCAAGGCACTCGACGAAGCCCTCGAAAACGCCGCCAACCAAGGCTGAAGCTGAAACCACGGGGCCGGTAACCGCCGGCCTCTGGTCACGCTTGTTCACACTGGTCACGGTTATCTGCGGCCACGCACGGCCCTGATGGGGCCGTACGGCTTCTTGATCACGGCGCACGCCCGGGCGCATACTGTGCTGACGACTATTCCAACGTCCAAACGCACAGCTGAAAGGTGATTTTTCATGGCCGCCCCGTCCCAACCCGATCCGTTTCTCGAACCCGACGACGCCATCGATCATATCCATGGACCGGCGTCGGCTCCGGTCACTGTCGTGGAATACGGCGACTTCGAATGCCCGTCCTGCTTTCAGGCCTACGGCGCCTTGAAGGTCATGCTGCCGCACTTCGGCCGCCAGCTGCGTTTTGTCTTCCGGCACTTTCCGCTGCGCGAAGTGCATCCGCATGCCGAGCTGGCCGCCGAAGCGGCAGAAGCCGCCGGCGCGCAGCACAAGTTCTGGCCCATGTACGAGCTGCTGTTTACCAACCAGCACCACCTCAAAGACAAGCACCTGCTGGACTACGCCGCGCAGGTTGGCCTCGACATGGCCCGCTACCAGAACGAAATGAGCGACCACGTGTACCTGCAGCGCGTGCAGGAACACATGCAAGGCGGCCGCCACCTCGGCGTGCGTTCAACGCCGGCGTTCTACGTCAACGGCGTGTTTTGTGACGTGTCATTTGGCCTGCAGCATTTGCACGAAGCCATTGACAAGGCCTTGCCGGCCCCCGGCCCGGCCTGACGGTTTAGCCGTCAACCGGTTGCAGGGGCGTAGCCAGCGTCTTCTGCATAAACGCCAGGTCCAGCCAGCGGCCAAACTTGAAGGCTGCCTGCTTGATGGTGCCGCTGTGCTCAAAGCCCAGGCGCTTGTGCAGCTCGATGCTGGCGCTGTTGCTCAGGTCAATCGCGCCGACCAGGACGTGCATGCCTTGTTCCTCGGCCCTGGCCACAATCGCTTCCAGTAGCTTGCGGCCCAAGCCCTGTCCGCGGCTGCTTTTTTCAATGTAGACGGAGTGCTCCACCGTGTACTTGTACGCGGGGAATGCGCGAAACGTGCCGTAGCTGGCAAAGCCCAGCAGCGTGCCGGCGTCGTCCTCCAGCCCAATCACCGGGAAGTTGTTGGCCCGCTTGGCGGCAAACCACGTCACCATGCTTTCGGGCGTGCGCGGCTTGTAGTCATACAGGGCGGTGGAATTGGCAATGGCCTCGTTGAAGATGGCGAGGATCTGGCCGGCGTGGCGCTCTTCGGTACAGGTGACGGGGTGCATGGGAATTCTGTGGGTTTGGTGGGTTCGGTGGGTATGGGGTGGCTGTTGCTCCGCTCGCTGGTCTTCAGGCCCCAGTGGGCGTAGCGCGTACAGGTATTTTGCCGGGCCTCAGCCAGCGGCCGCAGAGCCGGGCAGGGGAACTGCCTGCGCGGCATGGCGCGCCCGTATGCGCCGCGCCTGCAACACCGCACCGATGACGTAGATCAGCAAGAGCACGCCCGTGGCGGCCTTGAGTTCGGGCGCATCGGCGTTGGGCAGCAGTGGTGCGCCCAATGGCAGGCGCGTCGATGTCTCGGTGATGGCCGGAATCATGTGGAACAGAAAGGTGATTGAATAGCCCAGCGTCTCAACATACGGCGAGGCACGGCCCAGCACCTTGGTGGTGCCCGCCACCCAGGCAATGCCCAGCACCAGCAAGGTGATGACGCCCAGCGCGTGCGGCTTGCCAAATCCGCCATGCTGGAAGATGCCAAAACCGGTGAGGCAGGTGACTACCGTGGCCCAGATATACACCTTGCCCAGCGTGGACGCGGCAATGATTTCCCTGTCGCGAAAGAAGGCGATCACGGCAGCCGCAACGGCCACCAGGCTGATGGCGGTGTGGATCACACCGAGGTAGGTCAAACCATAGATCATCGGAATCTCCTTGTGCCCTCGCAAAGCGGGGACGTGGGGTTGAACAAGCTGACATTCATGCCAAGCAAACGCCATGCCGCGCCGATTGTTGCCGGTGACGCCGCGTTTGCCTACCGTTTTACGGACCCATGCGGCCGCGGCCCGATAATCTGTAGCATCCCGTGGCCATTGCGCGCTGCTCACTGACACCAAAGTACTCATGAAGAAAACCTACCAGCTCAAGATCGAAGGCAAGAACCGCGAGCGCCTGCTCGAAGCCGCCAAACACGACATCCGCAAATACTTCAAGCGCGAACGCGCCAAGCCGCTGCCCAAAGGTGTGGACTTCTGGGACTTCGACTGCAAGTCAGGCTACAGCCAGGACTCGGCGGCCATGGTGCCCGAGGCCGGCCTCATCAAGTCGATTGACGAG
>NZ_JBFUBD010000308.1:0-3292 GCF_056405935.1 Polaromonas sp. P1_E3 | reverse complement strand
ATAGTTCAGGGCGCCCGACATGGTGAATCCGGCCGGATCGAATGCCGCCATGGTTCCAAAATGCGGTGTGTACTGGCGTCCAAGATTGACGGCGCCGAAGTCGCCGCTCAAACCTACCGTGGCCAGGCGCTGAAACATGTAGTTGGCACCGGTGGGTACGGTGCTGGTGGGGCTGAAGGCGGTACCGGTACCGGCGCCGGTGTCAACGAGCACCCCGGCTTCCAGCACGAAATTTGCCTTCAGGCCACCGCCGAGGTCTTCCGTGCCGCGAAACCCGAAGCGCGAACCCATGGCGCCGCCGCTGGAGATGCGCGTCACATTGCCGTTGCCGGCAGATGCAACTTCCAGGAAGGTATCTACCACGCCGTACAGCGTGACGGAACTTTGGGCCTGAGCGGCGCAACTGGCAGCAGACAGCACGGACAGTGCAAATAGTTTGGTCTTCATCAGGTCTCCTAATGTTGTTGATATAAGCGTGCTTATCGATTCGGCGCACCCCTACAGAACCCATGCACCCGTGGTTTGCGGACAGCAAACATCGCGTGAAATCGCTAATCACGGCATGAGGTTAAAGGTTTTTTAGTTATAAAAAATAAGTAAATGGTCTCTTGCCAGTCCACGAATTTATGGTTATAAAAAGTAATTAAAAAATTGTTGCCGGGTGTAGCGCCCGCGGCTGCGATGCCGTGACGTCACCGGCAGTGCGCGCCGGACAATGCGCCTTCCGCCGCAAGGCGGTGTCTGGGCTTGATCAACCGCGAACCACGCTCAAGGGTGAGTGGGCTGCCCGCCGCTGGCGAGGGCTAGAGCGAAGAGGCGAGGATTTCCTCGTATTCCCCGGCACTTGCGATGCGCGGGTTTGTCTTGTGGCAATGATCGGCCAGCGCCCCTTCGATGATGCGGCTGAATTGCGCCCGTTGCACCCCCATGGCCGACAGGCCCGTGGGCAAACCCAGGCGCGCATTCATGTCCCGGATGGCTTCGGGAATGTCGCTACCCGAAGTCAGCCCCATGGCACGGGCCATACGGTTTAACCGGTTGTCCTTTTGCACGGACTCGGCCTCGGCGTTAAAGAGAACCACTGCCGGCAAAAACATCGCGTTAAGCGTGCCGTGATGCAGCCGCGGGTCGACTCCGCCCAGGCTGTGGCTCAGCGAATGCACGCAGCCCAGTCCCTTCTGAAATGCCATGGCGCCCTGCATGGACGCGCTCATCAGGTTGAAGCGGGCGTCGCGGTCGTTTCCGTCGCGTGTCGCACGTTCGATGTGGGCCCAGCCGCGCTCCAGGCCGTCCAGGGCAATACCGTCAGCCGGTGGATTGAAGGCGGCCGACATGAAAGTCTCCATGCAATGCGCGATGGCGTCCATGYCGGTGGCGGCCGTCAGTTTCGCCGGCAGCCCCAAGGTGAGTTCGGGATCGCAGATCGCCGTTTTGGGCACCAGATGCCACGAATGGAACCCGAGCTTGCGGTGGTCGTCCACGATGATGATGGCCCCCCGGGCGACCTCGCTTCCGGTGCCGCTGGTGGTGGGCACCGCAATCAAGGGGGCCGCGCGGTCCGTGATCTTCAGTGAACCGCCTTCAATGGTGGCGTAGGTTGTGAGCGGACCTTCATGGGTGGCGGCAATCGCCACGCCTTTGGCGCAGTCAATGGCCGAACCACCACCCACCGCGATCAGGCCATCACAGCCGGCAGACTTGTACAGGGCCGCGGCTGCGCGAACGGCCGCCTCGGTCGGGTTGGAAGGGGTCTGGTCAAATACCGCCACCTGCACGCCAGGCAGCGCATCGAGCGCTTTCTGCAAAATACCCGCGGCTTTGACGCCGGGGTCGGTGACGATGAGCGGGCGCGTGATGCCGACACGCTCACATTCCTGTTTGAGCAGCTTGACCGCGCCAAATTCAAACTGGATCTGGGTGACGTAATAGATAAAGGCCATGGTTTTGCTGTCTTTCGCGTTGTACGATGCTGGGCGGTTTTCTGCACCGCCCATCTTGCCGCAATCGGCTTGACCTTACTTTAATAGTTGGAGACGTCCATGAATTGCAAGCAAACCCTGATGCTGGTCACATTGGCGATAGCGGCTTTCCCGCTCCAAGCCGAATGCCTCAGCGATGCGCAGGTCGGCGACATGGCGGAAAAGATCGCAGCCCGGCTGCCTGCGGGCAACCCGGAAGGCCTCAGCGAAGCCGATGGCGCATGCACACGCGCCAAACTCAATGCGCTGCTCGAAAAGCGCCACGGCAAGGTGATCGGCTACAAGGCTGGCCTCACCAATCCGGCGGTACAAAAACGCTTTAACTACGACCAGCCCGTTTGGGGCAAGTTATACGAGGGCATGGTTCTGCCCGGCGGATCCGCCGTTGACGCGGCGTTTGGCGCCCGGCCGCTTTTTGAAGCCGACATGCTGGTTCGCGTCAAAAGCGCAGCCATTAACCAGGCCCGCACGCCTATGGACGTGCTTGAGGCGATTGACCAGGTCATTCCCTTCATTGAATTGCCTGACCTGGTCGTCCAGGCACCGCCCCGGCTCAACGGCCMGGCAGTCAGTGCCATCAATGTCGGCGCCCGTTTGGGTGTTGCGGGGACGCCCCTTGCTGTCCCGGCGACAAGGGCAGAGCGTTATGCCATGCTGGCCATGCTGGAAAACATGACCGTGGTTCTTGCAGACGGCACGGGTAACGAGCTGGGAAGAGGCAAGGGCGGCGACATCCTGGGCCATCCCCTCAACGCGGTCGTCTGGCTGACCGGCGCCCTCGCTAAAGAAGGCCTTGCGATGAAACCGGGCGACCTGATCAGCCTGGGCTCGTTTTCACCGCTGCTGCCGCCCAGGGCAGGGCTCACCGCCACAGCCACTTACACCGGGTTGGCCGGCGCGTCGCCTGTGTCGGTAACCTTCAAGTAATGCGCCGTCTTCCTTCCGAGACCTTGCTGACACCGGTCATGCGGGACGTGCTCAGCCGAATGAAGCGGGCCAATCGCCCGCCGTTTCATACGCTCACACCCGCAGCGGCCAAGGCGGCCTACGAAGCAGGCGCCGGTGTGCTCGAAATTCCCAAGCCAGCATTGGGCAGGGTCGAGGACCTGTCCATTCCGGCCAGGGACGGCCACCGCCTGCCGGCGCGGCTCTACGCGCCCTCGGCGGAGCGCCTGCCGGTGCTGCTTTATTTTCATGGCGGCGGCTTTACCATCGGCAGTGTGGCAACGCATGATGTGTTGTGCCGGCAACTCAGCCGCCTGTCGGGCTGCGCCGTTGTTTCTGTGGACTACAGGCTGGCGCCAGAATACAAG
>NZ_JBFUBD010000307.1:0-3306 GCF_056405935.1 Polaromonas sp. P1_E3 | reverse complement strand
TTGTACCACTGGGGTGTCGCGCCCTGCTTGAGCCGCCACTTCTTTTTCGGGTGCTTGTACTCGGGGAAGATTTCCATGCCCGGCAACGCGCCGGACGACGACTCGCCCGTGGCCTCGGCCCAGGACTTTTCAAAGTCACTGGCGTTGGTCTGGATGGAGTTCTCGACGTCGCGGGCAGCGCCCTCAACGGTTTCCTTCATCTTCTTGAGCTCGTCCAGCTCCATGGAGCGGTTGACCTCGTTCTTGACGTCGGCCACATAGCGCTGCGCCTTGCCCAGCAGCGTGCCGACAGTGCGCGCCACGCGCGGCAGCTTCTCGGGGCCGATAACAATCAGCGCCACGGCGCCGATGAGCGCCATTTTGGAGATGCCGAGGTCAATCATGGAAAAACATCAGAATGCAAAAACACCGCAGACGGCCGCAGCGCCGGGCCGCCCCAAGCAAGGCCAGCCCCCTCGGGGGGCAGCGAAGTACGCGAAGCGACAAGCGTGGGGGCTCACGATTTCTGGCGTGCTTCGACGTCGATCGTCGTTTTGTCAGCGGCCTGGGCGTTGGTGGTGACGCTGGCAGGCGGCACGGGAACGTCGGCGGGCGGCTGGCTGCCGTCCTTCATGCCGTCCTTGAAGCCCTTGACCGCGCCGCCAAGGTCGCTGCCCATGTTTTTCAGCTTTTTGGTGCCGAAGACCATGACCACGATCAACAGCACAATCAGCCAGTGCCAGATGGAAAATGAACCCATGATTTGCTCCTAATCTGTAAATACAGGTGTAAACGCAATATTGCCGGTTTGGGCCGGTTTGCGCGCAGTTGCGTTGATTCTAAAGGCCCTGTCTGCCGGAAAACTGATTACACACATTGGCCTGACGGTTTAGTGTGGTTGTGGGCACCGGGGGTTCCCTTTGGCTTGTAACCCTTCTAGCCCTTCAGCCATGGACGAGGGCCGCCGATCACGTGAAAGTGCAGGTGATGCACCTCTTGGCCACCCTCGGCGCCGGTATTGGTCACGATCCGGTAGCCGCCCTCCGGATAAGGGTTACAACCCTGCTCCATCGCCAGCTTGGGGGCCAGCACCATCATCCGGCCCAGCAGGGCGGCGTGTTCGGGGCCTACCTGGGCCATGGACGGGATGTGGTCCCTGGGGATGATCAGGAAATGCACGGGCGCCCACGGATTGATGTCGTGAAAAGCGTACAGCTCGTCATCTTCGTACACCTTCCGGCTTGGAATGGTGCCCGCAGCGATCTTGCAGAAAATGCAGGTGTCGGAGTGGTTCATGGCTGGGTGGTGGGGACGTGATTCAAGGAAATTACGTGGGACGGTGGCTGTTAAAACGCATCCAGCCGCGCACGCAGCGGTACAGGTACCAGAGGCAGACAATGCCATAAGCCGCCCAGCCCGGAATAATCAACAGCCACAGCGGCGACAGCAGCACCAGCCACGCCAGCGTCCACCAGAAAGTGCGGATCATGTAGCTGTGGTGGTCAATGTAGAGTGCATCGGTTTCGTCGGCGCGGCGAATGTAGTTGATGATGACGGCGATCACCGCAAACACGCCGCCGCTGAACCATGCCAGCGTGTGCAGGGCATACAGCACATGCATGATGGTGCGGTCGGTAGGATTTTTGCCTTCGAATTCGGCCAGGTCGGTTTCCATGCGTTCAGGTTCCAGTCAAAGCAATATGAGGCAATACGGGGGAAAGAAATCAGCCACAGGCGATGGCAGGCAGGCGTAACTCAGGGCTTTTCGGCCGCGTCACGGTGCTGAGCCTTGYGCAAGGCTTTTTCCTCGATGCCGCTGGTGCCTTCGCGGCGTTCCAGCTCGGCAATCACGTCCAGCGGGCTGAGGCCGTAGTGCGACAGGGCAATCAGGCTGTGAAACCACAGGTCGGCCACCTCGCCGACCAGCTTGCCCTTGAGCTCAGCCGTGGGACCGCCGCGGTCGATGTCCTTGGCGGCCATGACGGTTTCCGTGGCCTCCTCGCCGATTTTTTTCAGGAAAGCGTCGGGTCCTTTGTGCAAGAGACGCGCGACATAGCTGGTATCCGGGTCGCCGCCATTGGCCGCTTTGCGGCTTTCGATGATCTGCGCCAGGCGCTGGAGGGAGTCATTCGTGGTCATGTTTGCCGGAGTCTGTTGATGCTTTTTTATACATGGTGACCGGGTCTTTCAGGACCGGCTCGGTCACGACCCACTGGCCGTCTTTATACACACTGAAAAAGCAGCTGTGGCGGCCCGTGTGGCAGGCAATTCCCGGCGTGTGGCCGAGCTGCGTCACCTTGAGCAGGATCACGTCGTTGTCGCAATCCAGGCGAATCTCATGCACCGTTTGCTGGTTGCCGGACTCTTCACCCTTGTGCCAGAGGCGCCCGCGCGAGCGGCTGTAGTACACCGCCTGGCCCAGCTCGGCCGTTTTTTGCAGCGCCTCGCGGTTCATCCAGGCAAACATGAGCACATCGCCGCTGGAGGCTTCCTGCGCAATGACAGGGATCAGGCCCTTGTCGTCCCAGCTGACTTCATCTAGCCAATTTTTGGTCATGAGGCAATTGTCACGGATTTGAAAGGACGCTCCAAAGCAAGGATATCGCGGGACCGGCTTTGCCGGACCGCAGATATCGCCCCAGCAGGGGGAAAGGCGTAGCGCAGCGAAGCCTGCGGGGGGTTGCTCATTTTTCGCCCCAGCAGGGGGAAGGCGCTACACGCAGTGAGCGTCCGACGGGGGTTGCAACCTGTCCGACGGGGGTTACGTCATTCGAACGGGGATGCCCCGTTCAGCCATGTGCTGCTTGGCCTGCTGAACGGTGTATTCGCCGTAATGAAAGATGCTGGCGGCCAGCACCGCATCGGCGCCGCCGTTTTGTATGCCGTCGGCCAGGTGTTCCAGGTTGCCGACACCGCCCGAGGCGATCACCGGCACGCTGATGGCGTCGCTCACCGCGCGGGTCAAAGCCAGGTCAAAGCCCGACTTGGTGCCGTCGCGGTCCATGCTGGTCAGCAAAATCTCGCCGGCGCCGCGGCGCGCCATCTCAGTGGCCCAGGCCACGGCATCCAGGCCGGTGTTTTTACGTCCGCCGTGGCTGTAGACGTCCCAGCCGGGGCCGACAGGCTCACCTTCGGTCGTCAGGCGTTTTTCATCCTCGGCGTTGCGGCGCTTGGCGTCGATCGCCACCACGATGCACTGCGAGCCGTATTTGGCGGAAGCGTCGGCGATCACCTGCGGGTTGGCGATCGCAGCCGAGTTGAAACTGGTCTTGTCGGCGCCGGAGTTGAGCAGGCGGCGAACGTCTTCAACGGTGCGAACACCACCGC
>NZ_JBFUBD010000306.1:0-3307 GCF_056405935.1 Polaromonas sp. P1_E3 | reverse complement strand
ATTTGAGCGGACCAAGCCGCACGTCAACGTCGGCACGATTGGCCACGTGGACCATGGCAAGACGACGCTGACGGCGGCGATCACGACCGTTCTGGCATCCAAGTTCGGCGGCGAAGCCAAGGGTTACGACCAGATTGACGCGGCTCCCGAAGAAAAGGCCCGCGGCATCACCATCAACACCGCCCACGTCGAGTACGAAACGGCCAACCGCCACTACGCCCACGTCGACTGCCCAGGCCACGCCGACTATGTGAAAAACATGATCACCGGCGCAGCCCAGATGGACGGCGCKATCCTGGTGTGCTCGGCCGCTGACGGCCCCATGCCCCAGACCCGCGAGCACATCCTGCTGGCCCGCCAGGTGGGCGTGCCTTACATCATCGTGTTCCTGAACAAGTGCGACATGGTGGACGACGCCGARCTGCTCGAGCTCGTCGAAATGGAAGTGCGCGAGCTCCTCGACAAGTACGATTTCCCTGGCGACAAGACCCCCATCATCCACGGCAGCGCCAAGCTCGCCATGGAAGGCGACAAGGGTCCCCTGGGCGAAGAAGCCATCATGAAGCTGGCCGAAGCACTGGACACCTACATTCCCCTGCCAGAGCGCGCTGTTGACGGCGCCTTCCTGATGCCTGTGGAAGACGTGTTCTCCATCTCCGGCCGCGGCACCGTCGTGACCGGCCGTGTCGAGCGCGGGATCATCAAGGTCGGCGAAGAAATCGAGATCGTCGGYATCGCYGAYACGCAAAAGACCACCTGCACCGGCGTGGAAATGTTCCGCAARCTGCTGGACCAGGGYCAGGCCGGCGACAACGTCGGTATCCTCTTGCGCGGCACCAAGCGCGAAGACGTGCAGCGCGGCCAGGTGCTGTGCAAGCCCGGCTCCATCAAGCCGCACACGCACTTCACCGGCGAGATCTACGTTCTYTCYAAGGACGAAGGCGGCCGCCACACGCCATTCTTCAACAACTACCGCCCCCAGTTCTACTTCCGYACGACGGACGTGACCGGTGCGATCGAGTTGCCAGAAGGCAAGGAAATGGTCATGCCAGGCGACAACGTGTCGATCACCGTCAAGCTGATCAACCCGATCGCCATGGAAGAAGGCCTGCGCTTTGCCATCCGCGAAGGCGGCAAGACCGTCGGCGCCGGCGTTGTTGCCAAGATCATTGCGTAATTTGTAAGGTTTGATGGAGGGGTATAGCTCAATTGGCAGAGCGTCGGTCTCCAAAACCGAAGGTTGTAGGTTCGATTCCTACTGCCCCTGCCACCCGGCTTTGATAAGTGTCGATGCTCAGGGTGGTTTGAAAAGATAAAAAGCAAGCCCGCCAGGAGTCAAAAACTCCAGGTGGGCTTAAGCGTCTGCAGGGACGCATGAAGATTGAACAGGAAATCGGCGACCATGGCCTCTTCTCAAGTTGAAACTGTCAGTACCAACGGCGACAAGGCCAAGTTGGCGGTGGCTRTCGCACTGGTGCTGGCCTCGCTTGTGGGCTTTTACTTCTTTGCCAAACAAGGCCAGGTTGCCCAATGGGGTGCCCTGATTGCCGGCCTCGTCGCTGCGGTTGCCGTGTTCATGACCTCGGAGTCCGGCCGGCAGTTCGTCGCTTTTGGGCGCGACTCGTGGMGAGAGGTCCGGAAAGTCGTCTGGCCGGCTCGTAGAGAAGCCATCCRGATGACGGCCTATGTATTCGGTTTTGTGGTGATCATGGCCTTGTTCTTGTGGCTTACGGACAAAACGCTCGAGTGGGTGTTTTACGACCTGATCCTGGGATGGAAAAAATAATGAGCGATCTGAACGGCACGGTAGTCAGCGAAGTGGCGGCGGGAACGTCCCTCACGCCGACCCCAGGCATGCAGTGGTATGTCGTCCATGCCTATTCCGGCATGGAAAAGGCGGTCGAGCGCAACATTGTTGAGCGTATCAACCGTGCGGGCATGCAATCCAAGTTTGGTCGTTTTCTGGTTCCTACTGAAGAAGTGGTGGAAATCAAGAACGGCCAGAAAAAGACAACGGAGCGTCGTTTTTTCCCAGGTTATGTCCTGGTTGAAATGGTCATGGATGACGAAACCTGGCACCTGGTGAAACACACCAACAAGGTGACGGGTTTTGTCGGTGSCGCCAAGAATCGCCCGGCTCCGATTTCTGAAGAAGACGTCCAGAAAATCGTCAGCCAGATGCAGGTCGGCACCGAGAAGCCTCGTCACAAGGTTGAGTTTGAAACGGGCGAATACGTTCGCGTCAAGGATGGCCCGTTCACCGACTTCAACGGTACGGTGGAAGAGGTCAACTACGACAAGAACAAGGTGCGTGTGTCGGTCACCATTTTTGGCCGCGCCACGCCGGTGGAGCTGGAATTCAGCCAGATCGAAAAGACGTAATTTCGATTTGACAATCAATTTCGCGCCTTGCAACTCGGTGCGAAACGACCCTAAGGGGTTGTTTAGAGTTGTGTAACCCCCGGGGAGCCCGGACCTGCTTCTGCAGCGTTCAGGCGTTATGACCCGCAAGGAGAAAAGTATGGCGAAAAAAATCGTCGGCTTCATCAAGCTGCAAGTGCCAGCTGGTAAGGCCAACCCGTCCCCCCCGATCGGCCCCGCGCTCGGTCAGCGTGGCCTGAACATCATGGAATTCTGCAAGGCATTCAATGCGCAGACCCAAGGTGTTGAGCCCGGTCTGCCACTGCCTGTGGTGATCACGGCATTTGCCGACAAGAGTTTCACCTTCGTCATCAAGACGCCTCCAGCAGGCGTCCTGATCAAAAAGGCTATCAAGCTTGACAAGGGTTCATCTACGCCGCATACGGTGAAGGTTGGCAAGATCTCCCGCGCACAGCTGGAAGAAATCGCCAAGACCAAAATGAAAGACATGACGGCTGCCGATCTCGACGCCGCTGTCCGTACTATTGCTGGTACCGCGCGCTCTATGGGCGTGTCGGTGGAGGGTGTTGTATGAGCAAGCTGACCAAACGCCAAAAAACCATTGGCGACAAGATCGACAGCAACAAGCTGTACGCATTGCCCGAAGCTCTTGGCCTTGTGAAAGAGTTCGCCGTCGCCAAATTCGATGAATCCATCGACGTGGCTGTGCAGCTCGGCATTGACGCCAAGAAATCCGACCAGGTCGTTCGCGGCGCGGTTGTGCTGCCAAACGGCACTGGCAAGACCAAGCGCGTGGCCGTGTTCGCCCAGGGTGCCAAGGCTGAAGAAGCCAAGGCCGCTGGCGCTGACATCGTCGGCATGGACGATCTGGCTGCTGAGATCAAGGCAGGCAAGATGGACTTCGACAGGCAAGATGGACTTCGAC
>NZ_JBFUBD010000305.1:0-3308 GCF_056405935.1 Polaromonas sp. P1_E3 | reverse complement strand
CCGCCTCCCCCGCCACCGCCACGGCGCTGGCCGCCAGCATTGTTGCCGCCGCCCATGCCCGATCCCCCGCGGCGCTGTTGTCCCTGTCCCTGGCGTTGCCGCGTGAATGTGTCCGCGCCGATATAGCCAAACGATGTTTTCATGGGATCGGGCTGGGCTCCGCCGGGTAGCTTGTCGCCGCGGTCACTGCGGTCATTACGCCGTTTTTGCCCCTGCATGCCGCTGCCAGGAGGCGGGCCGCTACGGGGGCCGGGACCGGCATTGCCGCCCTGCCCGCGGCCTTTTCCACCGCGGCGCCGGCTGCCTCGTGGCGCAGAATCGTTGCGCGGAAGCGGCGGCTGCGAATCATCAGGCTCTTGCTCGGCGCCGTCCTGCGGCGGGGCATTAGCGGGGTTCATATCGGCCGTCGATGCGGCAAACCGGTCGCGCCCACCGCGTGGCCGATCGTTCCCGCGTGGACCTCGACCCTGGCGCTGTTCGCCGCCCTCGCCCCCCGGCGCGCCTGCCTGCGCATTTGCAGCGGCCGCACGGGGGTCGGCGCGGGATTCGGAACGCGTCAGCGCGCTGGTCAAAGCCCAGATATCGCGCTCGTCCAGTTCGACAAACGCACCGCGCTTGAGGCCGCGCGGCAACACCATGGCGCCGTAGCGGATGCGGATCAGGCGGCTGACGGCGTGGCCAACAGCCTCAAACATACGCCGTACTTCGCGATTGCGGCCCTCGGAGATGGTGACTCGGTACCAACAGTTGGCACCTTCTCCTCCGCCAGCCTCAATGGAGCTGAACTGGGCCACGCCGTCATCCAGATTTACGCCTTCGAGCAGCCGTTTTTTCTCTTCGTTGTTCAGGGCGCCCAGCACCCGAACCGCGTATTCGCGCTCCAGGCCGAAGCGTGGGTGCATCAGCTTGTTGGCCAGCTCGCCGGAGCTGGTCAGCAGCAGCAGGCCTTCGGTATTCAGGTCAAGGCGCCCCACCGACTGCCACTTTCCCTGAAAAAGCTTGGGCAGTCGGCGAAAGACAGTCGGGCGGTTCTGGGGATCGTCATGTGTGACGACCTCGCCGGTGGGCTTGTGGTAGGCAATCACCCGCGGCGGCGGTGGATCGATACGAACCCGGATCGGCTTGCCATTGACTTTGACCGTATCGCCGAACTGGATACGTTGCCCGATATGAGCGGGCTCGGCGTTGACCGAGATTCTCCCCTCCAGTATCAGTTGCTCCATCTCCAGCCGGGAACCAAGCCCCGCCTGCGCAAGCACCTTGTGGAGCTTAGGGGTTTCGGGCTGAGGGCTCAACACGCGCTTTGGTAGCGCTAAGGCAACGTCCTCCTCATCAGCGTCGAACTGCCCCGTCACGACGTCTTCAAAGCGGATGGCACCCGGCACAGGGGCATTGCGGCCAGCGGAAGGCCGCGGCGCCGGAGTACGGTCGACCTGAACGGATCCGGGCTCGGCGGATGCCATTGCTTTCGGCATATCCTGCACGGCTTGGCGCTCTATGAGCACCTTGTCGTGAGGCTCACGAGGCATGTCCCCAGATTCGGTAGCAGGAGGGTCTTGTTCAGTCATGGTTTTACATTCGTGTGGGCTCATCGCCACCGGTCTCGTTGTTCTCAAGAGATTCGGTGTCACCGTGATTGATAACTTCCGGTTGCRTGAACTCGGTCTGGATCTCGGCTATCTCATCTGCCTCAAGCGCCTCAGCTGTACCGGGTACCAGCTCAGATTCAACAGCTCCCGACAGATCAATATCTGCGCCATCCATACCGGGCTTGCCCGCCAGCTCGGAGATGCCAAACTCGATTTGCTCGAGCATCGGAAGCTGATTCGGACTGTTATCCATGACGGGAAGCTGGTCCAGTGACTCGACACCAAGATCGTCAAGAAACTGCCGGGTAGTTGCATAAAGCGCAGGACGGCCGACGGTCTCACGATGCCCGATTACTTCGACCCATCCCCGGTCTTCGAGCTGCTTGAGGATCATGCTGTTGATCGTGACCCCCCGAATATCTTCCATGTCGCCACGCGTCACGGGCTGACGATAGGCAATGATGGCCAGCGTCTCCAATGTTGCGCGGCTGTAGCGGGGAGGCTTTTCAGGATGCAGCCGATCCAGATACTCACGCATTTGAGGCCTGCTTTGAAAACGCCAGCCTGTTGCCACGTGAACAAGTTCCACGCCACGGCCAGACCAATCGTTTTGCAACTCTTCAAGCACCAGCTTGAGGCTGTCGGCTGTCAATACCCCGTTGAACAGGACACCCATTTCACGCAACGGCAGCGGTTGCTGCGCGCAAATAAGTGCTGTTTCGAGGACGCGCTTCGCATCCGTCGTATTCATGATTGTGGTCGTTCCGAAAAAGGGCGGAAAAAAAGGCCGGGAAAACGTGGGCTCGGCGCTAGTTCGCGCATGCATCCATGCGCAATCTCCTGTCAGGAGCCATGGTGCAGGTAGCTGAAAACTACTGAATTTGATTGTATATCAGCCCCAAACTGCCCACAGCGGCCTGCAGGTCGACGGGAAGCGCGGACTTGAACTCCATGGCTTCGCCGGTCACAGGGTGCTCAAAGGCCAACCGACAGGCGTGTAGACCCTGGCGGCCCAGTCCCGCGGCGGGCGCCCCGCCATAGAGGTCGTCCGATACCAGCGGATGCCCGAGAAATGCCATATGAACCCGAATCTGGTGGGTCCGCCCCGTGTGTAGCTTGCACTTCACCAGGCAATGCTTGCCGGCGGTTTGCAGCAGCGAGATCACGGTGGAGGCCGTCTTGCCGGCGTTTTTCTCCAGGTCAACCACCGCCATGCGCAGCCGGTTGCGCGGGTCGCGGCCAATGGGGGCATCGACCTGGCGGGTCTTTGCGCCCTGCCAGGCCCCGTGAGCCAAAGCCACATACTCCCGGCTCACCTCACGCGCGGCGATCAAGCCGACCAGCTGGTCCATCACGGTTCGCTGGCGGGCGACCACCATCAGGCCACTGGTGTCCTTGTCCAAACGGTGGACGATGCCGGCACGCGGCAGGAATACGGCCTGCGCGTCATGTGCCAGCAAACCGTTGAGCAAGGTCCCGCTCCAGTTGCCGGGGGCCGGGTGCACCACCAGCCCCGCCGGCTTGTTGATCACCATCAGGTGAGCGTCTTGGAATACGATGTCCAGCGTTATGGCCTCCGGCTTGAAGGCCTGGCTCTGCGGCGTGGGCCGTAGCTCGATCAGAAGCTCGTCGCCGGCCTTGACTTTGGTCGAAGCCTTGGTCACTGGCACACCGCCCAGTTTGACAACCCCGGCTTCAATGAGTTGCTGGAGATAGGTG
>NZ_JBFUBD010000304.1:0-3313 GCF_056405935.1 Polaromonas sp. P1_E3 | reverse complement strand
GCCACCCTGAGTGCCCGGAGCGGCTGGATGCCATTGACGACTGGCTGCTGGCGACCGGCGTCAAGGATGCGCTGGACGYGCGCGAGGCGCCGTTTGCGTCTCTGGGCGACATCGAATTGGGGCACGACCGCATGATGGTGGCGGCCATCCGCGGCCTGAGCGACAGCCTGGGCGACGACATCAACGCGGGAGGGCCGTCTTATGCCCAGATTGACCCTGACACCGCCCTCAATGTGCACAGCTGGAACGCCGCCGTGCGCGCCGTGGGTGCCGTGCTGGCGGCCACCGACGCGGTGATGGCCGGTGAGCTCCAAAACGCGTTTTGCGCCGTGCGGCCGCCGGGGCACCATGCATGCCACAAGCGGTCGATGGGATTTTGCATCTTCAACAGTGTGGCGATTGCCGCCAAATATGCGCTGGAGCGCCACGGCCTCAAGCGCGTGGCGGTCGTCGACTTCGACGTGCACCACGGCAATGGCACCGAAGACATCCTGAGCGGCGATGACCGGGTGCTGATGGTCAGTTTTTTCCAGCACCCGTTTTACCCCTACACCGGCACCGAGGGCCGCGCAGGCAACATGCTCAACCTGCCCGTGCCGGCTTACACCAAGGGCATGGAAGTGCGCGAGCTGATCGAAGCGGCATGGATTCCGCGGCTGGAAGAATTCAAGCCGGAAATGATTTTCATCAGCGCGGGGTTTGATGCGCACCGTGAAGACGACCTGGGCCAGATGGGCCTTGTCGAACAGGACTACGCCTGGATCACCCAGCGCCTGAAAGACGTCGCCAGGCGCCATTCGCAGGGCCGTATCGTTTCGTCGCTCGAAGGCGGCTACAACCTCAACGCGCTGGCGCGCAGCGTGGAAGCGCACATCCGCGTCCTGGCCGACCTGTAGGGCGTTCATGAGTGCCGTACCTGCCGAGCTATCGGCTCCCTTGCTTCATACGCAAGACGCGCGCGGTGTGCATCGCCTGGTGCTCAACAGGGCGACTACCTTCAATGCTCTCAGTGAAGATGTGCTGGCAGCGCTTCAAGCCGCGCTGGACGCGATCGCGGTCGACCCTGCTGCACGGGCGGCGGTCATCTCTGCGCAAGGCAAGGCTTTTTGTGCGGGCCACAACCTCAAGGATATGCGCGCCAGGCCCGAGCAGGCCTATTACCAGAAGCTTTTTGCGCAGTGCACGCGCGTGATGCTCAGCATCCAGAAGCTGCCGGTGCCCGTGATTGCGCAGGTGCAGGGGCTGGCTACCGCGGCCGGATGCCAGCTGGTGGCGCAGTGCGACCTGGCCGTGGCCTCAAGCAACGCGACCTTCGGCGTGAACGGCATTGATGTGGGCCTGTTTTGCGCGACGCCCAGCGTGCCACTGGTGCGAAACATTCCTGCCAAGCAGGCCATGGAAATGCTGCTGACGGGCGAGTTCATCACTGCCGACGAAGCGCGTGCACGCGGGCTGGTGAACCGGGTCGCGCCATTGGAGTTGCTTGGCGATGAGGTCGAAAAACTCTTGCAATCGCTCCTGTCCAAACCGTGCGAAGCGCTGGCGATGGGCAAGGCGCTTTTCTACCAACAACGTGAAACCGGCATCGAGGCCGCCTACCAGCTGGCCGGACAATCCATGGCCTGCAACATGGCCCATGCCGTGGCACAGGAAGGCGTGCAGGCCTTCATCGAGAAAAGGAAACCCCAATGGCCACCGGCGCCCTGACGAACCGCCCCCCCGCCCGCATCGACACCCTGGACGGCTGGTTCGCCGCACTGGCCCAGCCAAGCTCCCTGACCGAGCTGGCGACGCTGGTCGGTTGTGCCTTGCTGGCCTGGCTGGTGGTGCGTGTGACCGGGCGTGCGCGCATGGCGGCCGACGGCACGTCCATCCTCTTCGGGCGGCGTGTGATTGACGGCGTGCTGTTTCCCTTGTTGCTGCTTTTCCTTGCTTATGCGGCGCAGGCGCTTCTGGCAAGAGTATTCCCGACCGCGGTCTTCAGGGTCGCCATTCCGGTGCTGCTGTCGCTCGCGGTGATTCGTCTCGGCGTCAAGGTGCTGCAGGTCGCCTTCAAGGACGCGCCGCTGGTGCGCGCGCTGGAGCGCACCATCTCCTGGCTGGCCTGGATCGCCATGGTCTTGTGGGTCAGCGGCTTGCTGCCGGTTGTGCTTGACGAGCTGGACGACATCAAGTGGAAGGTCGGCAACTCCAACCTCTCGGTGCGCACCCTGCTCGAAGGTGCGGTGACGGCCGGCCTGGTGCTTTTGATCACTTTATGGATTTCTTCGGCCATCGAGGCGCGCCTGCTGCGAAAAGCTACCGGCAACGAGTTGTCCTTGCGCAAGGCGGTGGCCAATGCGGTGCGCGCCGTGCTGATGTTCGTCGGTCTGCTGCTGGCGCTGTCCTCGGTGGGCATAGACCTGACGGCTCTGTCGGTGCTGGGCGGCGCAGTGGGCGTGGGCGTCGGTTTCGGCCTGCAGAAGCTCGCCGCCAATTACGTGAGCGGCTTTGTCATGCTGGCCGAGCGCAGCGTGCGCATCGGCGACAACGTCCGGGTCGATACCTTCGAAGGGCGCATCACCGACATCAACGCGCGCTACACAGTGGTGCGCGCGCCGTCAGGGCGCGAGTCCATCGTGCCCAACGAGATGTTCATCAGCACCCGTATTGAAAACCTTTCGCTGAGCGACACGCAGGTGCTTCAGTCGACGGTGATTTCCGTGGGGTACGACAGCGATGTTGAGCTGGTCATGCGCCTGCTCAGTGAAGCGGCTCTCAAACAGGACCGCGTAATACGCGACCCGGCCCCCGGCGTCAATCTGACCAATTTCGGCGCGGACGGGCTGGAGTTCACACTCAATTACTGGATGGCGGATCCGGAAAACGGCCAGCAGAACCTTCGCTCGCGCGTCAACCTGGCCATTCTGGAGTCGCTGCGCAAGCACGGCATCGAGATCCCGTACCCGCAGCGCGTGATCCATACCCGGGCCGTCAGCGCCCCTGAAGCCGAAAAACCTGCTGGTGCGGCGAAACAGACGCCTTGACATGCCCTGCAGAGGGGGCAACTGACGCCTGTACGACAGCGCATTGGTGGGGGTGCTCTAATTCCGTGAAGCCAGCCCCCTATAATGAAATAGAACGACCGTTCTTTTTTTTGCCTTTTCTCTCTGGAGCTTCCGGATACCACCGGCCGCCAGCCTGCAAGCCGTATCGGGGAGCGGCAGCAGAATAGAATGCAAAGCTTACGTTTACGTCAACGTCAATTTCAGTTCCGATTCACCTTAATACCTCAATCCATCAACTCGGGAGTCCTCTCATGAAGGTCTTGGTT
>NZ_JBFUBD010000303.1:0-3340 GCF_056405935.1 Polaromonas sp. P1_E3 | reverse complement strand
GGTTTCCCATCAACCAGCAACACATTGYCGACGCCCTGGGCCTGTCATTGGTGCACACCAACAAGACACTCAGGCGCTTGCGCCAGCTGGGTCTGCACGAAGTTGAAAATGGCCGGCTCCGGTTGCTCAATACGCGGGCACTGGAGCGCATCGCCGACTACTACGACACGCCCCCGGCGCAGGTCCCCCTGCTCTGAACCGGGGGTGACTCGGGCGCGTAGGCGGCCGCCGACACCAAGGCCATGGAGTGGATGACAAAGGCTGCGCATTCGCGGTTTTAAGGTGGCTCCTTTCCCCGCGATTCCCATTTCTTTTTCCTGTCGGAAGGAAGCCGCGGCACACACAATCATCGAGGAGACGCCCATGAACCACCCCCAGGCACCCGGGGCGCGCTTGCAGCAGCAACCACGCCGTTCCTCGGACCGCCAGCAGCAGCAAAGCAGCGGTTCACGCGAGTTCCAGCCGCGCCAGTCACGGCCTGAAGACACTCCCGCCGGCCAGATGGGTGAAAGAAGCCGCGAAGCCACACGTGACCAACCTGAAAACAGCTAGGCCGCACCAGGGCCGCGGGCGTACGCAGCCCGGCCGGTTACGCCTTCTGGCTGTTGAGTGTCCTGAAATCCCTTTCATAACGGTGAAGGTTTTCCACGGCTTTTGAGCGCTGGGCGGGCGTGGTGCTGTTGTGCAGTTCCGCAAATCCCTGGCAGATATCCTGGGTCAGGCGTTCCAGGTAGTCCCGGTAGGCCATATCGGGTGAGTTCAAGGTGCGCTCAAAGAGTCCATTGATGGCGGCCTGTGTTTTTTCAGGCGTGCTGTGCCCGTCAGCCAGGGGACGCAGGGTTTGCAAGGCATCCTGCTGGCGCCGCAGCCTTTCCCGGTAGGACACCGTCGCATCAAAGTGGGATGTGTCGATGCGGCGGCCGATGATGTCCAGCTGTTTTTCATCCAGCCGGCCGTAGAGCATTTCGGCCCGGTTGACCGCTTCCTTGTAGCGCTTTTTCCGGCTGGTTTTGGATGACTCCAGGAAGTCCTCGCGGTAGTCGGCATTGTCTTTGTCAAAGCGCTGCTGCAGCTTCTTCATCTGGCTGGCGTGGAGCGTTCCCGCCAGCTTTGCCATGAGGGGCTCCGCCTCGTTCGACACCACCAGCAGCTTTCGGCGCAGATCGGTGTAAACCGCACAAGCTTTTGCCGTATCCATGTCCTGCGGCATCTGGTGCTGCAGTTTTTGCAGCGTGTCGATATAGCCCGGCAACTGGGTTTTCCGGTGCCAGGCATGCAGCTTGTCCAGATCGGCCCTGATCTGCACGCTTTGCGCATCCGTGAAGTCAAAATGGCCGTCCAGACGCCAGTACACCAGCTCGGGCGCCTGGTTGTAAGCCAGTTTCATCATCACGTTGCAACCGGGCAGTACCACCCCCAGCAGCATGGCCGCCAGCACACCGATAATCCGTAAGCTGCGTGCCAGTCCTGCCCCGGCAGGTGCGGAACGCTTTCCAGATCCTGTCCTTCGAAAATCCAGAGGAAATTTCATGGCAACCCCAGTTGATGTCGTCATCATGGCCGCGGGCAAAGGCACGCGGATGAAGAGCAGCTTACCCAAGGTTCTGCACCGATTGGGCGGGAGGGCTTTGCTGCAACATGTCATCGAATGCGCTGTGTCCTTGTCAGCGCGCAAGGCCGTCGTCATCACCGGCCACGGCGCCGGCGCCGTTGAGGCCGCCTGCCAGGGTTTTACGCAGCAGGAGCCTGGTGCGGATTCAAAAGTCAGCCTGCAATTCGCGCGGCAGGAACCGCAGCTCGGCACGGGCCACGCGGTGCAGCAGGCAATTCCCCTGCTGGCCGACGACGGCGTGACGCTGGTGCTGTCCGGCGATGTGCCGCTGACCCAGGCCGCCACCCTGCAGGCCTTGCTGGCGCAGTGCGACGGCCAGCGGCTGGCGCTGCTCACGCTCAGCATGGCCGACCCCACCGGTTATGGCCGTATCGTGCGCGCRCAAGCGCACGCCTCTGAGCCCCTGCGGGCCGGCGTCGCAGCCTCCGCCCAGGTACGCGCCATCGTCGAACATAAAGACGCGACGCCTGAGCAGCGCGAAATCCGGGAAATTTACAGCGGCATCATGGCCGTGCCCACGCGCCTGCTGCGCGCCTGGCTTTCCCGGCTGGACAATCAAAACGCGCAGGGCGAGTATTACCTCACCGACATCGTGAAGTTTGCGGTGGCCGATGGCGTTGCCGTGGTGGCGCAGCAGATCACCGATGCCGCCCAGGTCGCCGGTGTCAACAGCCCGGTGCAACTGGCCGAACTGGAACGCGTGTACCAAGGCCGGCTGGCGACGTCGCTGATGGAGCAGGGCGTGCGGCTGGCCGATCCCGCGCGGCTCGATGTGCGCGGCACGCTTCACTGCGGCCAGGATGTGGAGATTGACGTGAATTGCGTGTTCGAGGGCCAGGTCACGCTGGGCGACGGTGTGCGCATAGGTGCCAACTGCGTGGTTGCCAACTGCACCATTGCCGCTGGCGCCGTGATCCATCCCTTTACCCATATCGACGGCGAGAAGCTGGGTGTGCAGATTGGCGAAGGCGCGCTGGTCGGACCGTTTGCCCGCCTGCGGCCCGGCGCACAACTGGGCGCCGAGGTACACATCGGCAATTTTGTGGAAGTCAAAAACGCCACCCTGGCCAAGGGGGCCAAAGCCAACCACCTGGCTTACCTGGGCGACGCGACGGTGGGCGAGCGCGTGAACTACGGCGCCGGCAGCATCACCGCCAACTACGACGGCGCCAACAAGCATCGCACGGTGATTGAGGCCGACGTGCACATCGGCAGCAACTGCGTGCTCGTGGCACCGGTCACCATAGGTGCGGGCGGCACGGTGGGCGGGGGGTCGACCATTACCAAAAGTACGCCACCGGGTGCACTCAGTGTGGCTCGGGGCAAGCAGGTGAGTTTGCCTAACTGGAAGAGGCCGGTGAAGGTGGTTAAGGGGTAGGTCTTTGCCCATCTTGGCAGAGCCTTGTCTTGGCTGTTCTTGCTCAGGGTTGGGTGTGCTCTGCTGAGAGCTGCTGGCCGGGGGTTGCCCGGCATGCAACTCACTTTCTTTTGCTTCGCCAAAAGAAAGTAAGCAAAGAAAAGGCGACCCTGGTTCCTGCGTCCCTACGCTGCGCTACGGGCAACCTGCGGTGCTCGGTCCAGCCGGGGTCAAAAACAACTCGCCTTCGGCTCAAACAAGTTTTTGCCCTGATCCGTCTGGCCCTGCGCTCCTCGGCGCATCCACAAGGGGGTGGCAGAGGAATACCGAACAGCCAACAACCGAATACCAGAACCCGAACACCTGAAGAA
>NZ_JBFUBD010000302.1:0-3365 GCF_056405935.1 Polaromonas sp. P1_E3 | reverse complement strand
AGTGTGGCCTGCGCACTGGTCGACACATCCACCGGGTACCATAGGCCGTGTTGTTTCAGCGCGGCGTTCAGGTGGTCCAGCACAATGCCGGGCTCCACCTCTGCGGTGCGCTGTTCGGGGTTCACCGCCAGGATGTTGCGCACATGCTTGGCGTAGTCAATGACCAGGCCGGTGCCCACGGTTTGCCCGCACTGGCTGGTGCCGCCGCCCCGCGGCACGATGGGCACCTGCATGTCGCGGCAGATGTCCAGCGCGGCCTTCACGTCGTCGGCTGTGCGCGGCACAAACACACCCACGGGCATGACCTGGTAGATGGAGGCATCGGTGGCGTAGCGGCCCCGGTCGGCCGGTGAAAACAGCACTTCGCCTTCTGTTTCGGCGGCCAGCCGCGCTGCCAGCCGGCCGGCCACTTCATTGCTGATGCGGGCTACGCTGTCATAGGCATGGGCTGCAGCCTGCCGGGAAATCTTGAGGGGGAGGGGAGCGTTCATCGCGGGCGATTGCTGTGTGATTTGCTATGTAGGGTTAAGGCGGGCCCTGAAGCCAGGTACGGCTCAGACTACAGCTTACGCCCTGGAGGGCGTGTTGGCAGGCGACGCCGAGGCGCGCAATTGCTGGACCACGACTTCGCGCTTGCTGGCCAGGTGGCCCAGCAGCACCTTGCGCATGGCGGCGGTGTCGCGCGCAGCCAGCGCCTCAATCATCAGCTCGTGTTCCTTCACGGCTGATTTCCATTTTTCTTCGTCCTGGTTGGAGCGAAAGCGCAGTGCCTGCAGCCGTGCGTTGACCTGCCGGTAGGTGGTGGTGAGCACCGGGTTCTTGGCTGCCGCGTTGATGGCGCTGTGGATGGCGGAGTTCAGCCGGTAATAGTTGGGCAGGTCGCGCCGCGTGTAAGCCGCCAGCATTTCAAAGTGCATGGCCTTGATTTCGGCCAGCTCGTCGTCGGTGATGCGCTGCGCGGCGAGCTCGCCGGATTGCGCCTCCAGCCCGGCCATGACCTCGAAGGTGTTCAGCACGTCGGCTTCGGTCAGCTCCACGGCGATGGCCCCGCGGTTGGGCAAAAGCTCGACCAGTCCCTCTGCGGCCAGCATCTTGATGGCCTCGCGCAGCGGCGTGCGCGAGACGTTCAAGACCTCGCTCAGCTCGCGTTCATTGAGCTTGGCGCCAGGCTGAATGCGGTTTTCCACCAGCATCTGGCGCAGGCGGTGTGCCACCTGTTCGTGAAGGGCGGCGCGGGGGATGGGAATGATTTCGGCAGCCATGAGCAAATTTTGTATGCAAAAAATGAGGGTGTCAAATCAATTTGTAACCCTTTGATCTATTGACAAATGAATTTTGTATGCAAAAAATAGCGTTCTACTTCTGGAGCTTTCCGCCATGTTGACGCTTGACTTTCACCCCACCGGACGTCACTTCCTGCAAATTCCCGGCCCGTCGCCGGTGCCGGACCGCGTGCTTCGGGCGATGAGCCTGCCGACCATCGACCACCGCGGTCCTGAATTTGCGGCGCTGGGGTTGAAGGTGCTGGCCGATATCAGGAAGATATTCCAGACCCGGCAGCCTGTCATCATCTATCCGGCCTCAGGAACCGGCGCCTGGGAAGCCGCGCTGTCCAACACACTGAACGCCGGCGACCATGTGCTGATGTACGAAACCGGCCATTTTGCTGCGCTGTGGCAAAAGCTGGCCGCACGCCTGGGCCTCAAGACCGAAGTCATCGGCTACCCCGGCGCCGACGTCTGGCGCCATGGCGTCCAGGCCCATCTGATTGAAGAGCGCCTGAAGGCCGACACCCAGCACAGCATCAAGGCCGTCTGCGTGGTGCACAACGAAACCTCCACTGGCGTGACCAGCGACATTGCCGCTGTGCGCAAGGCGATTGACGCCGCCAGACACCCGGCACTGCTGCTGGTCGACACCATTTCGGGCCTGGCCTCGGCCGATTACCGCCACGATGAGTGGGGCGTTGACGTCAGCATCAGCGGTTCGCAAAAAGGYCTGATGCTGCCGCCCGGCATCAGCTTCAACGCTGTGTCGGCCAAAGCCATCGAAGCCAGTCAAAAAGCCACGCTGCCCAAGGCCTTCTGGGCCTGGGACGAAATCATCGAGATGAACAAGACCGGCTACTGGCCGTCCACCCCCAACACCAACCTGCTGTACGCCCTGAGTGAAGCCTGCGACATGCTGCTGGAGCACGGCCTGGAAGCCGTGTTCGCGCGCCACCAGCGCTGGGCTGCCGGCGTGCGTGCGGCGGTCAAGGCCTGGGGCCTGCAGATCCAGTGCGCCGATGCGGCCGTGTATTCGCCGGTGCTGACCGGCGTGATGACACCCGAAGGCATTGACGCCGACGCAGTGCGCAAGATCATTTACGAGCGCTTTGACTGCTCGCTGGGCACCGGCCTGGGCAAGGTCAAAGGCAAGATGTTCCGTATCGGCCACCTGGGTGACTGCAACGACCTCACGCTGATGGCGGCGCTGAGCGGCTGCGAAATGGGGCTGAAACTTGCGGGTGTCAAGCTCGCGGGATCGGGTGTGCAAGCCGCCATGGACCATTTTTCCAGCCACGCGGCGGTCGTGCCGCAGCGCAAGGCGGCCTGATCACCGGCTGCGCTGGGGGCGCAAGGGTGTGACGTCAAACGGTCATCAAATTTCAATAAATTACCGAATCAAAAAGGGAAACCATGCAACGCAGAACCTTTATCAGCGCGACGGCGGCCACAGCCGCCATGGTGGCGTCACCCATGCTCAGGGCCCAGACGCTGCCCGCGGGGCCGGTGCGCATTGTCGTGGGCTTCCCGCCCGGCGGCGGCACCGACGCACTAGCGCGCGTGGTGGGCCAGAAGCTGTCCACCATGTGGAATACCTCGGTCATCATTGAAAACAAGGGCGGCGCCGCCGGCGTGATTGCCGCCGACTACGTGGCCAAGCAGGCCGGTGACGGCAACACCTTGCTGATGGCCCACATCAACAGCCACGCGTTGGCGCCGGCAATGGGCCTGAAGCTGAACTACAACGCCGACCGCGACTTTGTACCCATCAGCATGGTCGGTGTCACGCCCAACATGCTGATCTGCAATGCCGACCAGCCCGCCAAAAATGTGAAAGACCTTGTGGCGCTATGCAAGGCCAAGCCAGGCCAGATCAGCTTTGCTTCGGCCGGCGGTGGTTCGGCCCAGCACTTTGCGCTGGAGATGTTCAAGCTTCAGGCGAAGATTTTTGCGCTGCACATTCCTTACCGCGGTTCCGGCCCGGCACTGGTCGACCTGATCGGCGGGCAGGTCAACTACTGCTTTGAAACCATGACTTCTGCCACACCGCACGTCAAAAGCGGCAAGGCCATTGCGATTGCGCAGACGCGCCTGAAG
>NZ_JBFUBD010000301.1:0-3370 GCF_056405935.1 Polaromonas sp. P1_E3 | reverse complement strand
GAGCTCGGCCGCAGCAGTTGGCGTGGGAGCGCGCACGTCAGCGCAAAAATCGGCGATCGTGAAGTCGGTTTCATGCCCCACCCCACTGATCACCGGCATGGGCGATTCCACCAGGGTGCGGGCGAGCTGCTCATCATTAAAAGCCCAGAGGTCTTCCATGGCGCCGCCACCGCGTACCACCATCAGAACATCCACTCTGTCCAGAAATCGCCGTTGATAGGCCTTGAGCAAAGCTGCGCGCAATTCGCCTGCGGCCTGGCTGCCCTGGACGCTCGCCGGATAAACAATCACCGGAATGTGCGGAACGCGGCGTTGAAGGGCACTCATGACGTCGTGCAACGCGGCGGCGCCCAGCGAAGTCACCACGCCAATGGCTCGGGGCAGCAAGGGCAACGACCTTTTACGGCCTGAGTCAAAAAGTCCCTCTGCCTCGAGTTTGGCCTTCAGCACCAGGAACTGCTCAAAAAGATTACCCTGCCCTGCCTGGCGCATGGACTCCACTACCAGTTGCAGCTCGCCGCGTGGCTCGTATACGCCCAGCCGCCCTCGCAGCTCTACCAGCTGGCCGTCCCGCGGGGAGAAATCGAGCATGGCGGCCGCGCGGCGAAACATGGCGCAGCGAACCTGCCCCTGCTCATCCTTGAGGGAAAAGTAGCAGTGGCCACTGGCGGCACGCGAAAAACCGCTGAGTTCCCCTTGCACTGCGACGGGGTTGAAACGGGCTTCAAGGCTGTCCGAAATAGCCCTCAGCAGCGAGCCGACCGGCCATACACGAATACCCGCTTCGCGCGTGACCGGTTGAAGGCGCTGCGAAGGAGTTGACTCATCAAACACGCGTAAACCCCTTGGCAATCCGGGTGTAATACTCCACAGAGCGCCGCCCCTCATGGGTCAAACCCCTGGTTTCATGCGGACATCGCGATAACTTCGTGTAACTCATTGATTTTGAATAACTTAATTCTGCTCAAAATTTCATCGTTTTGTCACATGCGCGATTTGGCGCGGCTTGCAGGCCTCTGCGCCACTACTTGCTAACAAAGTTATCCACAAGTTCTGTGGGCTACGTCCGACACGGGACGCAGTTTGCGAACATTTCACAGGCTTGGCCAAGCAGCAACGAGATGGCAGTTTCTGTAAGCCATAATCCACCACAACTTACTGCCTGGAGATGTGCATTGTTTTCGATCATACAAGCCGCAGGTTGGCCGATTTGGCCCCTGGTTGCCTGCTCTGTTTTGGCCCTTGCGCTGGTTATCGAGCGTTTTACCAGCCTTAAAACACGAAAAGTCGCCCCCGCCAAACTGCTTGACGAAGCCATCACCGTCTCCCGCGCCTCCGTGCCCTCACCGGATGTCGTGGCGCAACTCGAACAAAACTCACTGCTTGGTGAAGTTCTTGCCAGCGGCTTTCGCGCATTGAATACCAATCCCCGGATCAGCGAGGACGACCTGCGTTCCACGCTGGAAGGCGCGGGCCGCAAGGCGGCGCACAAGCTGGAGCGTTACCTCGCAGCCCTGGCAACCATTGCGTCTGCCGCCCCCCTTCTCGGGTTGCTGGGTACGGTTATCGGCATGATCGAAATTTTCGGCTCGCAAGCCGGCGGCGGAGGCGTGACGAATGCCGCTGGCGGCAACCCGGCCCAATTGGCGCAGGGCATTTCAATTGCGCTCTACAACACGGCTTTCGGCCTGATGGTGGCCATTCCTTCGCTGATCTTCTGGCGTTATTTCCGGGCTCGTGTCGATGGGTACCTGTTGACGATGGAGCTGGCCGCCGAACGCTTTGTACGCCACCTCAATACCCTTAGAAAATGAACTTCCGTCCTCATCCTCATGACGAGCCGGAGATCAACCTGATCCCCTTCATCGATGTGCTGCTGGTGGTACTGATCTTCCTGATGCTGTCCACTACTTACAGCAAATTCACCGAACTTCAGGTCAAGCTGCCAATAGCCAACGCCGAACAGCAACGCGACTATCCGAAGGAAGTTATTGTGGCGGTGAGCAGCGACGGCCGCTACATGGTCAACAAGACACTTGTGGAAGGCCGTGGTATGGAAGCGCTGGGTGCTGCGCTGGCGGACGCAGCCAAGGCCGGCAAGGAAAGCGTCATCATCATCAGCGCCGATGCCAACGCCACACATCAGGCCGTCATCACTGTCATGGAGGCCGCGCGTCGCCAGGGGCTGACACAAATCACATTTGCGACCCAAAGCGCCGCAATGGCCGGCGCCAGGTAAGCAGAGGCCATCTGTACATTCCATGCAGCCTTCGCGGCGATATGGCGGTCATCACGTGAAACAGTTTTTGCAGAAAGCCTGGGGCAGGCGCGGCTGGCCTGCATGCGCGCTCTGGCCAATGGCACAGGTTTACGGCCTGATCGTGCAACTGCGCCGGGCACTGTATCGCCGAAACATTCTCCGGTCTGAACGCTTTGGTGTTCCTGTGGTGGTGGTTGGAAATGTCGTCGCGGGCGGCGCCGGAAAAACACCGCTGGTGATCGCCCTGGTAAAACACCTGCAGGCCCAGCAGTTGCAGGTGGGGGTGGTATCCCGGGGTTATGGGCGGCACGGCACAGATTGCCTGGAGGTTATTCCCGGAGCCCCCGTCCATCTCACGGGCGATGAGCCGGCACTCATCAGGCGCACAACCGGTGTGCCTGTTTTTGTCGCCGGCAGGCGCGCAGACGCGGTGCGTGCCCTGCTTGCCGCACATCCGGCGACAGCTGTGGTGGTATGCGACGACGGATTGCAACACTATGCCTTGCAGCGTGATATAGAGATCGCCGTGTTCGATGATCGCGGTATGGGCAATGGCTGGCTGTTGCCGGCAGGGCCTTTGCGTGAGCCTTGGCCACCACGTAAAAAATCTGGGTCAAGGTTTGTGCTGCACACGGGGCAAAAACCGGCATTCGAAGGGTTTGTTTCCACCCGGCAACTCGGTAGCGAGGCCTATCCGGCCCGGGGCGAGCCGGTCTCGCTGGCGAGCCTTCGCGGTCGGCCTCTGGCGGCACTTGCGGGCATAGCCAACCCTGAAGCATTTTTCCGGATGTTGAAGGAAACCGGTCTGACGCTGCAGGCTACCACGGCCCTGCCCGACCACCACGACTTCACCGATCACGACCTGGAAGCGAAAGCGCTCCAAGGGCAGGTGGTGCTGTGTACCGAAAAAGACGCCGTCAAGCTTTTCGCCCTGCCCGGCGCATCACAGAGACAGGTGCTGGCCGTGCCTTTGGTGTTTTCGCCTGAGCCGGCGTTCTTCGCCGCATTCGATGCCCGGCTGACGCCGCTGATTTCTCCTTTACCATCAGCCCATGGACACCAAACTGCTTGAACTGCTGGTCTGCCCTGTGACCAAAGGCCCGCTCGATT
>NZ_JBFUBD010000300.1:0-3383 GCF_056405935.1 Polaromonas sp. P1_E3 | reverse complement strand
GTGCCGCGTGCTGGAGGCCGTAATCAAGGAGGGCGCGACCACCATCAACGTACCGGACACTGTGGGTTACGCCATCCCTGAACTCTACGGCAACTTCATCAAGAACCTGCGCGAGCGTATTCCCAACAGCGACAAGGCTGTCTGGTCCGTGCACTGCCACAACGACCTGGGCATGGCCGTCGCCAACTCTCTGGCCGGCGTGAAAATCGGCGGTGCGCGCCAAGTGGAATGCACCATTAACGGCTTGGGCGAGCGCGCCGGCAATTGCTCGCTCGAAGAAGTGGTGATGGCCGTCAAAACCCGGAAGGATTATTTCGGCCTTGAGCTGGGCATCGACACGCAACACATCCTTGCGGCCAGCCGCATGGTGAGCCAGACCACCGGTTTTGTGGTGCAACCCAACAAGGCTGTGGTCGGCGCCAACGCGTTCGCACACGCTTCCGGCATTCACCAGGACGGCGTGCTCAAGGCACGCGACACCTACGAAATCATGCGTGCCGAGGACGTGGGCTGGAGCGCCAACAAGATAGTGCTGGGCAAACTGAGCGGGCGCAATGCTTTCAAGCAGCGCCTGCTGGAGCTCGGTGTCGCCATGGAAAGTGAAGCTGACGTCAATAATGCATTTGCCAAATTCAAGGAACTTGCCGATCGCAAGAGCGAGATTTTCGATGAAGACATTCTCGCGCTGGCCAGCGATGAAAGTGCCTCACATGACAACGAGCAATACGGTTTCGTGTCTCTGTCGCAGCAMAGTGAAACCGGCGAGCGGCCCCAGGCCAGCGTCGTGTTCACGGTAGCCGGCAAGGAAGTCAAAGGCGAATCCGACGGCAATGGCCCTGTGGACGCCTCCCTCAAAGCCATCGAATCACACGTCAAAAGCGGTGCGGAGATGGTGCTTTACTCCGTGAACGCCATCAGCGGGTCGACGGAAAGCCAGGGGGAGGTCACAGTGCGCCTGCAGAACAGCGGCCGGGTGGTCAACGGCGTCGGCGCCGATCCCGACATAGTGGTCGCGTCGGCCAAAGCTTATTTGAGCGCGCTGAACAAGCTCCAAAGTAAAGCTGACCGCGTGGCTGCACAAGGATGATGTAACAATTTAGAAAATAAAATCCTTTAAATTCAATGACTTAGCGCGGGGTTTGGGTGTGGTTGGGGCTTTAAGCGTTAAAAACGTCACAAACTGAGTGTGTTTTTAGGAAAGTCGCGCAAGTTTTTGATATTGCGTGACTTTTTCTATTTGTATACACTCCAGCCATCCCATCACCGCAATCCCCACGCAGGCAAGACCACCATGTCTCATCAGATTTTCAATCGCGCATTAAAAATCGTTGGATTCATGGCCCTGGTTGCAGCTTTTGCAGTGCCGGCCGCCAGTGCGGCAACCGCGAAAAACACCATTGTCAAAAAGCAGCACGCTTCGTCCAAAACGACGGCGTCCAAAAAAGTAATCTCCACCCGCAGGAGCGTACGTTTTGTTGCAGGCACCAAGCGCAAGAGCATCATTCGCGCGTCTGTGCCCGCCAAACCATCGTTCGGGCAGATTGCCGGCTTGCACGGCTCGCAGGATCCCCTGGAACTCAAATCCAGCGTGGCGTTGGTGATTGACCAGGACACCCGTGAAGTATTGTTCAGCAAGAACGACCATGCTGTGCTGCCGATCGCATCTCTCACCAAACTGATGACCGGTGTGATCGTCAGCGGCGCCAAGCTGCCCATGGATGAACTCATCACCATTACGCAGGACGACGTGGACACCGAAAAAGGCAGCAGTTCACGCCTGAAGGTTGGCACCACGCTCACACGCGGTGAGTTGCTCCATCTTGCCCTGATGTCGAGCGAGAACCGCGCTGCACATGCCTTGGGCCGTACCTATCCCGGTGGCATGGGCACGTTTGTCAACCTGATGAACGCCAAGGCAAAAATGCTGGGCATGACGGACACCAGCTATGTGGAGCCCACCGGCCTTTCCAGCCGTAACCAGTCCAGTGCGCAAGATCTGGCAACACTGGTCAATGCCGCGCATGGCGACCCGATGCTGCGTGAGCTCTCCACGTCTACCGGCTATCAAGTCGCCGTCGGCACGCGTACGCTGCAGTACAACAACACGAATCGCCTGGTGAAGAACCCTGACTGGGACATCGGCCTGCAAAAAACCGGCTACATCTCTGAAGCCGGCCAATGCCTGGTCATGCAGACCAAAATCGCGGGCCGCAAGCTCATCATGGTGTTCCTGGATTCCGCAGGCAAATTGAGCCGACTGGGCGATGCCGAGCGTGTACGCCGCTGGGTGGAGTCGAATCCTGTCGCCGAGCCCAAGGTAAATGTCAGCACTTCCGCCAAGCAGGTGAACGGCTGACCTTTCCTGAGGTATGCAGCCTGCTATTGTATTGATAGCTGCTAGCGCCCGGCCTGATTAGGCTGTAGCCTTTTTACTTGGGTTTGTAGCCCAGTGCCGTTGAAATTTCATTCGCGGTCGCCTGCAGCTTGGGCAGCCAGTGTTCGTCCAGACGGTCGGCGGGGGCTGAAATCGACAAGCCTGCTACCAGCTTGTTCTGGTCATCGTAGATGCCTGCGGCCATGCAGCGTACCCCCAGCTCCAGTTCTTCGTTGTCACGCGCAATGCCATATTGGCGCGCTTTGGAAAGCTCGCGCTCCAGAATCGGCAACTGCGTGATGCTGTTGCGTGTCTGCCCCGGCAGGCCTGTGCGCGTCGCATAGGTGCGCAGGCGCTGCGGATCATCAAACGCGAGAAACAGTTTGCCCACAGACGTTAAATGCAGCGGCGCCCGGCCTCCGATGGCTCGCACCACCTGCATGCCGGAGCGTTCGCTGTAGGCGCGCTCCACGTACACGATTTCGTCGCCCTGGCGCATGCTCAGGTTAACCGGTTGCTGCGTCAGCTTGTGCAATTCGCGCATGGGCAGCAGTGCCGCATCGCGGACGTCCAGGCGGGCTTTGACGAGATTGCCCAGCTCCAGCAGCCGCATTCCCAGCCGGTAGCTGCCCGCCGCCGGGCGATCCACAAACCGTCCTGTGGCCAGGTCGTTCAGGATGCGGTGGGCTGTGGAAGGGTGCAGGCCGGACTTCTCGCTGATTTCCTTGAGCGAAAGCGCTTCCTCGCGGTTCGCCAGGATTTCAAGCAGCGTGAACATCCTTTCGATGACCTGGACGGTCGGTGTAGCGGGGAGGGCTGAATCGGGCTTTTTCATGTGCAGGCTTTCTGCTGCAAATTTTACCCTGTGAAATCCTGATGCGCTGGATGATGCTGTGGTCTATGCCTGTGGAGGTGCTTCAGAAAGCACCCATTGCCCATCGACCAGCACTTCATGGGGCCTGAAGCCGGCCTTGTAATTCATCTTGGGGCTTTCCGCGATCCAGTATCC
>NZ_JBFUBD010000299.1:0-3399 GCF_056405935.1 Polaromonas sp. P1_E3 | reverse complement strand
GCGCAAGCCGCAGCGAAGGCTATACGCCTTCGCAAGGATTGCAACGCTGCCATGGGTGCGAAGACGCGCTTTCATGTTTCGATACTTCCGGGTTGCAGTACCAGTGCCCCGCAGATCTTCCACATGAACACCTTCTCAGACAGCGCCGCCACGGCATTCACGCTCATCACCTCGCTCGATCCCATGCTGGCCAGCATCGTGGCCCGTTCATTGGCCGTGAGTGCCTGCGCCTGTCTCATTGCCTGCAGCGGCGGCCTGCTGCTCGGTGCGTGGCTGGGTGTGTCGCGCTTTCGCGGCCGGGGGGCAGTGTTGGCCTTTCTCAATACGGCGCTGGCCCTTCCGTCGGTGGTGGTCGGGCTGGTGGTGTACCTGTTGCTCTCGCGAACCGGCCCCCTCGGTTTCCTGGGCTGGCTGTTTTCCTTCAAGGCCATGGTGCTGGCGCAGGCCGTGCTGGTGCTGCCGGTCGTCACGGCCCTGGTTCGCCAGACCATTGAAGACGCAGACCGCAGTCACGGCGAGCAGTTTCAGTCGCTGGGTGCGGGGCGCTTCGTGCGCGGCCTTGTTCTTTTGTGGGACGAGCGGTACGCGCTGCTGACGGTGCTGATCGCCGCGTTCGGCCGGGCCATCTCGGAGGTCGGCGCCGTGATGGTGGTGGGCGGCAACATCGATGGCTTCACGCGTGTGATGACGACTTCGATTGCGCTGGAAACCAGCAAGGGCGACCTGCCGCTGGCGCTCGCGCTGGGCATGGTGCTGCTGGGAGTGGTGCTGCTGCTCAACATCCTGATTGCGCTGGTGCGCCGCTGGCGCGAGCAGTTCGACGACCGCCTGCCGGATGTGTCGCTGGCCGCCGGGGGTGCCCAGCCATGACGCAGGTTTTCAACCTGCACGCCATCGGTGTGCAGTTCGGCCAGGTCCACGCGCTCAACGGCTGCAGCCTGCGCATTACGGCCGGCGAAAGACTCGCGCTGGTGGGAGCCAACGGCAGCGGAAAAAGCACGCTGCTGCGAACCTTGAACGGCCTGGTCCGGCCTTCCGCCGGCAGCTTCCAGCACGATGTGCAGCTGCGGCAGGCCATGCTGTTCCAGCGGCCCTACATGTTGCGCGCGAGCGTGCTGAACAACGTAGCGTTGGGACTGTGGCTGGGTGGCGTGCGCTGGAAAGAGGCCAAAGTCCATGCGCTGACGGMCCTGGAACGCGTGGGGCTGGAAGACCTGGCCACACGCAATGCCAAGGCTTTGTCCGGAGGGCAGCAGCAGCGTGTGGCGCTGGCGCGCGCCTGGGCGCTCAAGCCGCAGGTCCTGCTGCTTGACGAGCCTACGGCCAGCCTGGATCCCACGGCCAAGCGCGAGGTGGAGCGCCTGATGGCGGAGTTTGCCGATGCCGGCATGACGCTCATTTTCAGCAGCCACAACCTGGGGCAGGTCAAGCGTCTGGCCAGCCGGGTGATTTACCTTGAGCACGGCCGGCTGGTGGCCGACCTGCCCACCGCGGATTTTTTCAATGGCCCCGTCCCCGCGGCGGCCGAAGCATTTTTAAAAGGAGAGCTTGCATGAACAGTTTGAGCAGGGCGATGCGTGTGTTGAAAGTGATCAGGGCTGCGGCGCTTGTCCCGCTTGCGCTGAGCGCTACTTTTTCGATAGCGCAGACAAATACCATCGTGATGGCATCCACGACCTCGACCGAGCAATCGGGCCTGTTTCCCTACTTGCTGCCGGAGTTCAAAAAAGCCACGGGCATCGATGTGAAAGTGGTGGCCGTGGGCACTGGCCAGGCCATCGACATGGGCCGGCGGGGCGACGCCGATGTGCTCTTTGTGCATGACCAGGTGGCAGAAGAAAAAGTCGTGGCCGAGGGTTTTGCCATCAAGCGCTTTCCTGTCATGTACAACGACTTTGTGCTGGTCGGGCCCGCAGCTGATCCAGCCAAAACCAGGGGCAAGGACATTGTCGAAGCACTGAAAAAGCTCAGTGCGGCGAATGCCAACTTCGTCTCGCGAGGCGACAAGAGCGGCACCCACGCCGCCGAGCTTCGCTACTGGAAAGCTGCAGGCGTTGAAACCCCGGCCGACAAGCCCGCCTTTGCCAATTACAAGGCCTGCGGCTGCGGCATGGGCCCGGCCCYCAATATTGCAGCCAGCAGCGGCGGTTATGTGCTGGCCGACCGCGGCACCTGGCTCTCGTTCAAGAACCGCGGCGACCTGGCCGTGCTGGTGGAAGGCGACACGCGGCTGTTCAACCAGTACGGCGTGATGGTGGTGAACCCCGCCAAACATCCCCAGACCAAGGTGGCGGAAGCGCAGAAATTTGTGGACTGGGTGATTTCGCCCGCAGGCCAGAACGTGATCGCCGGCTACAAGATAGGCGGTGAGCAATTGTTCTTCCCAAACGCAACCAAATGAGTTCCCCCCTGTCCAGGCTCACTGCGTGTAGCTTGTTCCCCCCTCAAGGGGACGGCGCCTGTGGCCCGGCGAAGCCGGTTCCGCGGCCCCTGCTGGCATGGATTGCTGCTGCGCTGGTTGTTTTCTCAGGAGGCCTGACCATGGCGCATGCCCAATCACCCGCGGCATCTGCTGAAGCCGTTGCGCCGCTGCGCGTTTACGCCGCGGGCAGTCTGCGTGAGGCGCTCACCGAGGCGGCCCGTGCCTATGAAACCCGCACGGGTGTGAAAACCCAGCTCACCTTTGGCGCCTCTGGCTTGCTGCGCGAACGCATCGAGAAAGGCGAGCCGGCGCAGGTGTTTGCATCGGCCGATACGCAGCATCCCCAGCGCCTCTATTCCGCAATGGGCAGTGCATGGGCGCAACCCGCGCTCTTCGTGCGCAACCAGCTGTGTGCGCTGGCCGTGCCCCAGCTCAATGCCGAACCCGGCAAGTTGCTCGACCTGATGCTGGATCCCGCCATCAAGCTCGGCACTTCCACGCCCAAGGCAGACCCGTCTGGCGACTATGCGTGGGAAGTGTTCCGCAAAGCGGAAGCACTCAAGCCTGGTGCTTACACGGCACTGGATGCCAAGGCGCTCAAACTCACCGGCTCGGCTGAAGCGCCCCAGCCTCCGCCGGGCCGGAGCACGTACGAGTGGCTGATCACGGAGGGCCGCGCCGACCTGTTCCTGACCTATTGCACCAATGCTGTGGCGGTTCGCAAAGAAGTGCCGCGCATGAACGTCGTGCAGATGCCGCCCGCCCTGCAGGTGAGTGCTGCTTACGGTTTGACAGCGAGAAGCGGCGATGCTGCGGCTGCGCAATTTGCTGCTTACTTGTTGACGCCGGAAGCGCAGGAGGTGTTTCGGCGGTTTGGGTTTGGGGCGCCCTGACAAGACACCCACCCCCGTCCAGTCTCACTGCGTGTAGCCTGTTCCCCCCTCGAGGGGGCGGCGCCTCGGGCCGGCGAAGCCGGA
>NZ_JBFUBD010000298.1:0-3401 GCF_056405935.1 Polaromonas sp. P1_E3 | reverse complement strand
GGGTTTACCGGTACGACGGATTTGTCTTTGTGGGGAAGAGGCGGCGCCGGAACCATGAGGTCTCGTACTGAGCCGATGGCCAATGCCAGAAACGCGGCGGCGCAGAGTTTGTAGGTRACCTTGGCCCACCGCATGCCTGCCCGGCGAAAGATGCGGTCTACCACAGCGGCGCAGAAGAACGCCCACACAACCGACGACACCATGAAACCGAGAAAGAAGATGGCGTAGTCGGCGGCTGTGGGCTCATGAATTCCGACAGCGCCCAGCGCGCTGCCGAGCGCGGCCCAATACGCGATGTTCTGCGGATTGGTGACGGACAGGAGGACGCCGGCTCGCATGGCCCGTTTCGGTTCAACCGTCGCCGGGTCGGTTAACGAAAACTCCTGGCTGGCGGAAAGCCACGAGTCGCGGGCCAGCCAGAAAAGGTACATCGCCCCGGCAATGCCAACGGGCCAGCGGACCCATTCCAGCTGAAGCAGCAGCCCGATGCCGACCAGCCCCAGCAATGCCCACAAGGCGTCGCCGGCCAGCGACCCGATTTGCACCGCCAGTGCGGGCCGGAAACCACCGCGTACGCCCTGGCGCACGGTTTCGGCAAAGACGGCGCCAGGCGCGGCATTGAACAAAAGCCCAAGCAGGAAAGCGGAGATAAAAAGCGTGGTCATGGTGAGACGGAAATTGGGGAGACCCGACGTTTATACCGCGCATGCGGCACGCACGCAGGCGCTGTGATGGATCGAGCAAAAACGGTATGCCTAGGCCTTGCTGTCACTCGTGGTGGCCTGCGCCAGTTCGCTGAGCTTTCCAACCTGCCATGCGAACTCGCCCTCAAAAGCCGACGGGTCGGTGACGGCATAGCCGCCATAGCCATAGACCACCGCGTAAGCCGCGTAGCCTGCCGCTTCCAGGGCACGGCCGGCAAGGGCGTTGGCTACGGCGTAGGTGGCGGAAACCGCTGCATGGGCTGAGCCGTCAATGGAGTTGGAGCCCCTGTGGCTGTTGGCCACCGCGGCAATTTCCTGTGCCGCCTGCGCCAGGGCGGTTTGGTCTGATTCTCTCTCGACGAAAGACCTGAGGACTGCCAGGCAACGGATGGCTTCCGGGTTTTCGAGCAGGTGTTCTGCGCGCTGCGCACAGGCTAGGCCAAAGGCAAGGCGAAGCGGCTCATGCTGCGGGTCGTTGAGCCTGATCTCGGCTGCAAGGCGTGAGAGTTCATCGTTCATGACAGCTCCTCATGGGTCAAGAAATGTTAGCGCTGAAATCCTGCGGGTGCCTGGCAAAGTTATGGCGATCTTGTCGCGGCCACTCGTTGGGTGGAGCGCCCAAAGTTTCGCGGCAGGAGCCACGCGGCCAGGTGCCGTTGACGTCGCGCGATCTCCAGGACCAGCAGCGGCAGCGCAACGCCTGCGGCAAGGCTTGCCGCCCCCACGAGGTAGTCGTTGTGGCTGAAGCGGGAAAGCAGCAGGAAGGCCCGCCCCTGGGCCACGGGATGAAACACCAGGATGAGCAGGCTGCCTGCGCCGATGTAGGTCAGCGGACGCCGCAGCATCGCGTACCGTTGTAGCAGTGAAGACCCGCAGAGAACGAGGTAGATGCCCAGGGCGGCCTGCAAGGTGGACACGAGCGGATTGCCGTAAGACCTCAGGTTCAGGTCCATGGTTTCGTTGAGATAGTAATGCAGCGAGGCGAACGCGACGGCTGAAACCAGGAACCCAAAGATACTGAAATGCATGGCTGCAACCTGTGTCCTGAGCAGGAACCCGGCCAGGATGAACGCTGTGCTGATGAACATGAGGTCAAGGCTCCAGGGAAGACCGGGCAATTGTTTCAGACCCATGAACGCCAGGGCGTCCGTGTCGATCTGCCAGAACCGGCCTATCCACCAGATGCCCATTGCAAGGAAGGCGAGGGCGATCAGAAAAATCCAGGCCGGACGGTGCCCGGTAGCCGGAGTGGCGCGCAGGATGACCATGGCTGCGACCGACGCCACAAAGAGATGCGGCAAAAACCAGAGCGGCGCCCAGGCTATGGTGGGGGCCGTGGCGTAGATGACACCGGAAAAATACGCAAGCGGTGAGATTCTGGACGTGGGAGCCGTGAGTGGATTGAGCACCATGAAAAGGCCCAGAAGTACCAGCACAACAAAGTACGGCTTTAACAGAGCATCGGCGCGCGACAGCGCAAATTTTCCTGGCGGATCAGCGTCCCTGAGGAACAGGCCCGAGAGAAAAAAGAACAGCGGCAGGTGGAATGAGTAGATGACCCGGAAGAGCTCGCCCCTTTCCTGCAGAACCGTCCAGTTATGCCCCAGCACCACCAAAATGATGCCGATGCCCCTGGCGATATCAACGGTTGCATTGCGGCTGGTCATGGCATGCGATCGATGGCGTCGTCATTCATCGGTAGTACCTCCGGATGGCGGGGTTGACTGATACAAATCAACCCCGTTGGCTAACGGATTTCAACTGTATAGCGGCTTTTCCAACTGTTCAATCGGCTACCTGGCCCGGCGTTACCTCTCGGGGATATACAGGCATTGACGTGGGTTCGTCAGACCAGGCGCCTGATCGATTTTCTCTTCCAGACCAGCCGGTAGTACGCCGCCTGCAGGCCCAGCATGGCGATGAAGGTGACCGGGTAGGCCACCCAGATGCCGTTGATGCCGATGCGGTGGCTCATGAACCAGGCGACGGGCACCTCTACCAGTGCGATGCAGAAGATGGCGATGCCCGTCGGCACCAGCACCGAACCGCTGGCACGCATGATGCCCGAGAGCACCGAGGCCATGCCAAAGATGACGCTGCTCCACAGCATGATGTGCAACAGCGTCTGCGCCACATCGATCACGGGCTCGCTGGTGATGAAAAACCCCATCAGGTGGCGCGAGAACAAATACCCCAGCAGCACGAGTGAACCGGTTAACGCCAGGTTCATCAGCAAGCCGGTGCGCACGATGGCGTCCAGCCTGTCGGTGCGGCCTGCGCCGATCGCCTGCGCACCCAGGATGGAGGCAGTGATGGCAATCGAAATCGCCGGGAACTGCACATACGCCACCACCTGGTTGACGGCGCCATAGGCCGCGGTGGCATTGGAGCCGTAGCTGTTCACGAGCGAGAGCAGGGCGACTTCAGCCAGCGCAATGACGATCATCTGCACGCCGGTAGGCACGCCGATCTTGAGCACGGTCTTGAGGATGCTGCCGTTGATGCGCATGTGGCGCGCAAATTCCGCGTCTGGCGCCAGCGGGCTGCGGATACGGCGCAACCTGAAAGCCAGCCAGGCCGTGGCCGTCACCATCGACAGCACCGAAGCCACCGCGCCGCTGGCCACGCCCAGCTGCGGCAGACCGAACCAGCCGCGGATCAACGCCGGTGTGACGGCGAGGCCGACCACGGTGGAAA
>NZ_JBFUBD010000297.1:0-3410 GCF_056405935.1 Polaromonas sp. P1_E3 | reverse complement strand
GGCCGAGCTTGAGAAACGCGGCCTCAGGCGCGCACCGGAAGGCCAGGCAGGGCGGCTGCAGGTTGACGTGGCGGCCAGCAGCCGCAGCGAGGAAAAAACCTTTGTGCAGCCGGTTTACCAGGACAATTTTGTCTTCATGCCGCCCTACCGCGACGCCGCGGGCCGTCTTTACGCGGGCGGCTGGATGCCCGACCCTTTCGGGCCACGCTATGTGGGCGACCGGCAGCTCAACATGACGATCTACACCAACAGCCTGCGCGTGCGGCTGCTCGACACCCAGGGCACGCCGCCGGGCAAGCCGCCGCGTACGGTGTTCGAATCACGCGCCGTCTACGAGGGCGGCAGTGGCGACCTTCCGCTGGTCGTGCCTTACCTGGTTCGCGCCGTGTTTGACAACTTTCCCGGCCAGAACGGCCAGGTGCGGGTCGTGAAATTCGACAGCGAAACCGGCGCGCTGATCAAAAAGTAAGCTCAACCGCCGAACAATCGGGTGGAGCCCGGTCGCCCGTTTCACCCACCCGGAGGGCCGGTATCCGGCGCGGCAACGGGCACGGAAATGTCC
This sequence comes from Polaromonas sp. P1_E3, assembly GCF_056405935.1. Taxonomy (NCBI): domain Bacteria; kingdom Pseudomonadati; phylum Pseudomonadota; class Betaproteobacteria; order Burkholderiales; family Comamonadaceae; genus Polaromonas; species Polaromonas sp. P1_E3. The sequence continues at coordinate 2,848 of NZ_JBFUBD010000297.1, read as the reverse complement.
GGATGGGCTGGGGATAGCCAAAACACTGCCGTCCTTCACAATGGCGGCATGCGCACAGCCCCTTCCGCTTCTTCGCTCCCCCGTGTCCTGCTCACCGGCTTCGACCCCTTCGGCGACACCGGGCACAGCAGCCTGCCCCTCAACCCCAGCTGGCTGGCGGTGCAAGCGCTGGGCGGCAAGCGCATAGGGGGCCACCTCCTGGTGGCGGCGCAATTGCCCACCGTGTTTGGGGACTCCGTCACCGAACTCGTCCGGCTGATGGCCTTGCACAAGCCCGCGCTGGTCATTTGCGTCGGCCAGGCCGGCGGGCGCAGCGCGATTTCTCTGGAGCGCGTTGCCATCAACGTGGACGATGCACGCATTCCCGACAACTGCGGCAGTCAGCCCATCGACACGCCGGTGGTGGCAGGCGGGCCTGCCGCCTACTTCAGCAGCCTGCCCATCAAGGCCATGCTGCAGACGCTGCAGGAAGCCGGTGTAGCGGCCGAGGTGTCACAGACCGCGGGCACCTTCGTCTGCAACCACGTGTTTTATGCGCTCATGCATGCGCTGGCCACCAGGCGCGGCTTGAAACGCACCCGCGGCGGCTTCATCCATGTACCTTATGTTCCCGAACAGGGCAAACCCAGCCTGCCGCTGGAAGAAATTGTGCGCGGGTTGCGGCTGGCCGTAGCAGCGGCGCTGGCCACGCCCCACGACATTGTCAAAGGCGCCGGGGCCGTCAATTAGCGTCTGGCGCTTCGGTGTTCTGCGGGGGTGCGGCAGGATCATCCCGCAGCAACCGCCACAGCAGGAAGGTGCCAATCACGGCGTTACCCAGCGCAAAACAGGTAACCAGCACCGTGGCCCAGGCATTCAAGGGACGGTTATGCACCACCCAGGCCAGCGCTGGCGACAAGGCATTGAGCGTGAGCATCAGCCAGAACAGGGGATTGCGCGGCTGGTAAAGGCGCGAGAGCGGACGTGACGGTTTCATCGTGGCCACATGCTAACCGCACCGGCCGCAAGACCTTCCGATGATTGCTGAATCAGCGGATAGCGAAGGACGCCGGCATAAAGCCCTGCGCCGGCTGCATTGGCAGCATGCTGCTGACAGTGGCGCCTGCTGCGTTGCTGGCCATCACACCGCTGGATTCCCCCGATGAATCGGCCACAGCCTGACCTTTTTGCGCGCTGGCGATCACGGGCGGTAAGGCTGAGGCGGCCGCGACGCGGGCCTGCTGGATACAACCCTGGCGGGCGGCACCGGCGGTGTTTTCGATGCACTGCGCAATCGCCTGCACTTCAACCTGGCGCTGATAGTCGCGGATCCTGGCTTTGGTGACTTGCCCGTCCGCCACAAACGCGAAGGCTGCCAGCTGGCAAACAAACACCAGCCCAGCCGCTACCCAGAGCAGCGTCTTGTATGGCATTTTGTCGAATTTTTGCAAGTGGTCAGAAAACATGGCAGGCCTCCCTGTGAACCTGTTTTCATCCTAGGGAAGTGTTTGCGGTTTCCATCCAGCACTTTTCCCGGGAATATGTAGGATAAAAACCTTTCATTTTTTTACGCGACGTAACGCCGGGCGCCGACACCTTCTCGTATCGCCCCTCCACTTCCTCGCTTTACCATGGCCCCATGACGCCCACGCTGCTCAGCCCCGCCCAGACCGTCGCCCGCCTGCCCTACCCACTGCTGGTCAGCGAGCTGACGCATCTGCTCAAGGACAGTACCGTCCAGGTGCCGCCGCGCGTGGTGCAACCCCTGCCTGGGGGAGGCAGCCTGTTTGTGATGCCGGCGCTGGACGCCCGCACCGCGATCACCAAACTGATCACCTTTACACCCGGCAATGCCGGCACCGGTCGACCCACTATCCAGGGCGACGTTGTGGTGTTTGACGTGGCTACGGGCAGCCGCCAGCTGATGCTCGACGGGCCCACCGTCACCGCCCGGCGCACGGCAGCCGTCTCGCTGCTGGCCGCGCAGCGGCTGGCACYCAACACGCACGGCCCCATGCTCATCGTCGGTGCCGGCGTCCAGGGTCTGGCGCATCTCGAGGCCTTTGCAGAAGGCCTGGGGGTGCGCGAATTCCGCATCGCTTCGCGCAGCTACGCCAGCGCACAGGCCCTGGCGCAGCGCGCGCAATCGCTGGGCCTGAACGCGCGCGTGGTGCACGACGCCGACGCTGCGCTGGCCGACTGCCCACTGGCTGTCACGTGCACGCCGGCTGCCGCTGTGGTCCTCAGTGCGCTGCCCCGGCCTGACGGCTTCATCAGTGCCGTTGGCGCTTTCACTCCCTCCATGATGGAGTTGAGCGCAGCGTTATGCCAATACTTCGCGGCGAAGGGTTCGGTCTTTGTCGACACGGCTGATGCCGTTCACGAAGCCGGAGACCTGCTACAGGCAGGGCTGGACGTGGGCCGCTTTGCCACGCTGGCCGACGTGATACGCCAGGACATCAAAAAGCCTGCCGGACCGGTGCTGTTCAAAAGCTGCGGCTGGGCGGGCTGGGACCTGGCCGCGGCCCGCGCCGCGCTGGCCGCTCGCGGCTCGCCCTGAAAGCGATGCGGCAGCGTACAACAGCCGCTTGCCTACAGGCGCAAAGTCCTGCGAAGCTGCGCTGGACCCTCCGGATTGTCAGAAACGAAACGGGCGCTCTTTGCAGAGCGCCCGCCCGGAATCTGCGCGTAAATTTCCTTATGCCTTGGGCAGCGTCACGCCGACCTGGCCCTGGTATTTTCCGCCACGGTCCTTGTAGCTGACTTCACAGACGTCGTCCTTGTCACTTTCGAAAAACAGCACCTGTGCGCAACCTTCGCCCGCATAAATCTTGGCGGGCAGGGGCGTGGTGTTGGAGAACTCCAGTGT
>NZ_JBFUBD010000296.1:0-3423 GCF_056405935.1 Polaromonas sp. P1_E3 | reverse complement strand
GCGCTGCTGCATGCGCGCGATGTTGCGCTGCATGCGCGGCAGGTCAATCAGCGCGGCGGGCGTGTCGAGTGTGGCCAGGGGGTTGGGATGGTTGGCGGTCAAGGGAATCTCCAGAACGGTAAAGGCGTCAAACAATTCACCAGGGCCAGGCAATGCTTTGACCCATGCCGGCAAGGCGCGCGCGCTGCTCCAGCAGACGGGCGACCGTGAGGTCCTGCAGGGCAATGCCGGTCATGTCGAACAAGGTGATGTCGCCGGCGCCGCGCGCAAAGGTGGCCTTGCCCGACAGCACATCGCCGATTTCAGTGCAGGCGGTTTCGGGAGCCCATTGCAGCTCGCCAATGCTGCGCGACTGGGCGGCATCGTCCACAAACACGCGTGCCCTGGCGAGCAAGCCTTCGGGCAGCTCGCGTTTGCCTTTGGTGTCGCTGCCCACGGCATTGATGTGGGTGCCGGGCCGGACAGCGGCCAGCTCGAACAGCGGGCCTTTGCCGGTCGTGGCCGTGATCACCACATCGCTCTGGGCCACGGCCGCGTTCACGTCTGCCGCATGCGTGATGGTGCACGGGCCACCCGCAAACATGGCTTCAAACGCGGCTTTGGGCAGGCCATTGGCCGTGGCGTAAAACACCTGGCGCAACCCAGGCAACTGGCGAAGCGCAAAGCGCAGTTGCGCCTGCGCCTGCACGCCGGTGCCAAAGACACACACCATGCGGCTGTCCTGCCGCGCCAGCTGCAGACCCAGGCCGCCGGCAGCGCCGGTGCGCTCGGTGGTAACGGCATTGCCGTCAATCAGGCAGGTCGGCCGGCCTGTGGCCGGGTCAATCAACATGATGGTGGCCTGGTGGGCGTCGGCGCCCCGCGCGAGGTTGCCGGGCCAGAAACCGGCCGCCTTGAAGCCCAGCAGCGACTGCGCACCCACGTCGCCCGACTTGATGCCAAACACGCCGCCGGTGGCCAGCCTTTCACGCACCAGGGAGAACACGCGGCCCTCCTCCTGGCTGTGGAGCACAAAGGCTTCGCGCGTGGCCGCAAGGACATCGGCGGGCAGCAGCAGGGATTCGACCGCGTGTTTGTCCAGCAGCAGGAGTTGGGCATCAGCCGGCCTGCTTGCCTTTGACGGCAGGGAACTGGCAGGATGGGGCATGGGTGGCTGCGCGAGGTGTGTCGTCATCTGGAAATATTATCTATTGTCAGACAATTTGTCAAATCAACGATTCACCTCCCCATCAGTTATTGCAGGAGACCCCATGCCCGCCAACCCGCACGCCCCTTGTGACGAAGGCATCATCCGCGCCCAGGGTGGCGACTGCGGCAAAACGGCGCACCCCAAGCTGGCGCTGGCGGCCACGGTGCTGGGCTCTTCCATGGCGTTTATCGACGGCTCGGTCGTCAACATCGCCCTGCCCGCCATCCAGCGTGACCTGGCCGGTGACTCAGCTAGCGGGCTGGCGGCCATGCAGTGGGTCATCAACGCCTACCTGCTGGCGCTGGGTTCACTGGTGCTGGTGGGCGGCTCGCTGGGCGACCGGTTTGGCCGCCGCAAGATCTTCATCCTCGGCATTGCCATTTTTACGGCCGCCTCGGTGGCCTGCGGCTTTGCACCCGGCCCGCTGGCATTGATTGCCGCGCGCGCCGTGCAGGGCGTGGGCGCCGCCCTGCTGGTGCCGGCCAGCCTGGCCATCATTGGCAATGTGTTTGAGGGCGAAGCGCGCGGCAAAGCGATTGGCACCTGGGCCGCATGGGCCGCGATTACCGGCGCGGCGGGGCCGGTGCTCGGCGGCTGGCTGGTTGATGCGGTGTCGTGGCGGTCCATCTTCTTTTTGAATGTGCCCATGGCGGTGGCCACCGTGTGGCTGGCGCTGTACGCCGTGCCCGACAGCCGCGACCCCGAGGCGCCGCAGCAGCTCGACTGGCTGGGCGTGCTGCTGGTGGCCGGCGGCCTGGGCGCGCTGACTTACGGCCTCACGCTGGCGCCCGAGCGCGGCTGGCAGGCCATCAGCGTGCTGGGCCCGTTTGCAGCGGGGGTGGTTCTGCTGGTGGCGTTTGTCTATGCGCAAGCGCGCACGCGTGCGCCCATGATGCCGCTGGACCTTTTCAGGTCGCGCGACTTTGTCGGCACCAATTTGCTGACGCTGCTGCTGTACTTTGCACTCAGCGGTGCGCTGTTCTTTTTGCCCTTTGTGCTGATTGGCGCCTTTAAATATTCCACCACCGCCGCGGGCGCCACGCTGTTGCCGCTGTCGCTGCTGCTGGGTTTCCTGTCGCCCGCTACCGCCAAATTCACCGAGCGCTTCGGCGCACGCCGCATGCTGATGGCCGGCCCGGCGGTGGCGGCTGCGGGCTTTGCATTGCTGGCCCTGCCCGGCGTGGGCTGGTCTTACTGGGCTGGCTTCTTCCCGGCCATGGTGGTGATGGGCCTGGGCATGACGATTGCCGTGGCGCCGCTCACCACCACGGTGATGAACGCCGTGCCTTCCACCCACGCTGGCATCGCCTCCGGCATCAACAACGCCGTGGCGCGCGTGGCCGGCCTGCTGGCGGTGGCGGTGCTGGGCGTAGTGTTTGCCGCCAGCCTGGGCGGGCCGCTGCAGGCCGCCACACCCGAGGTACTGGTGGCCGCGTTCCGCTGGGTGGTGCTGGGCTGCGTGTTGTGCGCACTGGGCGCGTCGGCCTGCGCGATGGTGTTTCTGGCGCCTGCGCAGCAAGCAACCCAGGAGTTCTTAAGCAAATAACGGCTGCAGCCCAACAGGGACGTGCGCAAGCAGCTATATTTTTCATAGCAGCCTGTCGGGGCCGGTAGATGCGGAAGGCAATGGGGCTGGCACCCAGCACTCCAATACAGCCTTGAAAAAGGCCCGAGGCTTAAACTTGGGGCTTCAGACGGCAGCGCACCGCCCCACCGCACGCGCCTTGCGCGCGGCCCTCCCCCTCTTCTCTCCTTCACACTTTCCCCATGCCCTTTAGCTCACTCGGTTTTACGCCCTCGCTTTTGCCGCTGCTGCTGCGCGCCCTGGAGGAAAAAGGCTACACCGCGCCCACCCCCATCCAGTCCGCCGCCATTCCGGCCATTCTTGAGGGGCGCGACGTGCTCGGCTCGGCCCAGACGGGCTCGGGCAAGACAGCAGCTTTTTCGCTGCCGTTGCTGCAGCAGCTGGCCACTTCACAAGCCGCCGTTGGCCAGCACCGTCCCGTGCGTGCCCTCATCCTGGTGCCCACACGCGAGCTGGCGGCGCAGGTCGGTGAAGCCATCGTCAACTTTGCCAAATACCTGCCCAAACGGATTAAGGTCGCCATTGTGTTTGGCGGCGTGTCGATCAATCCGCAGATGATGAACCTGCGCGGCGGCGCCGACATCGTGGTCGCCACGCCCGGCCGCCTGCTCGACCTGATTGACCACAACGCCTTGACGCTGGGCAACAC
>NZ_JBFUBD010000295.1:0-3428 GCF_056405935.1 Polaromonas sp. P1_E3 | reverse complement strand
GTTTCAGGCCCGCGGCAGCGTGATCCGGGCGCAGAGGCCCCCGCCATTGGCAGTCAGCAGCTCAAACTTTCCACCATGTGCGCGCACGATGCGGTCCACGATGGCCAGGCCCAGGCCGGCACCGGGCGGGCCGGTGCGCGTACTTTCCGCACGGCGAAAGGGCTGCTTTAAAGCCTCGGCCTGTGCGGCGTCAATGCCGGCGCCGCGGTCAGTCACCTCCATCCAGACCGAGGTGCCTTGCACGCCGGTGGCCATCGTGACCGGCGGGAGACCATGGCGCCAGGCGTTCTCAACCAGGTTGGTGAGCACGCGGCGCATCGCCCGCGGACGCAAGGGCACGGGCGGCGGGTTGCCGCCCTGCAGCGCCACCGGCATGCCGTGGCCGGCCGAGGCGGCCGCCACCTCGGCCGCCAGCACGTCCAGTGCCACTAGGGCCGGCGCTTCGTTTTCGGCGCTGCGGGCGAAGTCCAGGAACTGGCTGACGATGGCGTCCATTTCTTCCACGCCGCGCGTCATGCGGGCCATCAGCTCATCGTCGCCCCGATCGGCCTTGTCGCGCAGGATCTCGATGCCCAGGCGCAGCTTGGTCAGCGGCGTGCGCAAGTCGTGCGACACCCCGGCCAGCATCAGCGCCCGCTCGTCGTCGGCCTGGGCCAGGCTGCGCACCATCTGGTTAAAGCTGCGGCTCAGGTCGGCGATTTCGGTGGGGCCGTCTTCGGGCAGCGGCTGCGGGCTGGCGCCGCCGGCCAGCGTGTGCGCTGAAGCCACCACGCGGCGCAGGGGCAGGTTCAGGTAGCGGTGAATCAGCAGTGCGCCCAGCACGGCCAGCAAGGCGCTGGCAAGCGAGGCCACCACCCAGGCGCCGGTAAATTCACGCGCCGGCAGCACGCCCGGCAGCTTGACCCAATGGTCGGCGCCGTCCAGGCGCAGCCGCACCGCCAGGCTCCCGCCGGCTTCGCGGCGCCAGATGATTTCTGAGCCCTCGCCTTCCAGCGCGATGCCGCGCGAGGCTTCATTGACGAAGCGCCGCTCGAGCCGGCTCAACAGCCGGCGTTCGCCACGGCCGTCAACCACCTCATCATCGGCAATGCCCTGCATGGCGCGCTGGTTGAACTGGGCCACAAAAGCCTCACGCTGCGCGGGCGGCATGGCGGCCAGGCCGGCGCGGATGGCGCTGACATTGCGCGCCACCGCCACCGAAAGCTGCGCCAGGCGCGGTTTCATGATCAGCTGGCGCACCAGCAGCGCGCTGGCCAGCTGACCCACCACGATGAGCACCACGATCAGCAGCACATTGCGGCCCAGCAGGCTGCGCGGAAATAAGGTCATAAAAAAAGCCTCATGCCTTGCCCGCCTTGCCCGTTTTTGCCGCGCCGCCTTCCGGCACAAACACATAGCCCACGCCCCACACGGTCTGGATGTGCGCCGGCTGGGATGGGTCCGACTCAATCAGCTTGCGCAGGCGCATGACCTGCACGTCGATGCTGCGGTCGGTGGCTTCGTGGTCTCGCCCGTAGGCGAGCTCGATCAGCCTGTCGCGGCCCAGCGGCCGGTTGGGGTGCAAGGCCAGCGCCTGCAGCAGGCTGAATTCACCGGTGGTCAGCGGCACGTCTTCACCGTTTTTTTYGAGCCGGCGTGCCTCCAGCTTCAGGGTGAAGGCGCCGAACTCCACCGTACCCTGGCCGGGCAGCGGGCCGCTGTGCGCGCCCAGCATGCGCTGCCGGCGCACCAGCGCCTGGATGCGGGCCAGCAGCTCGCGCGGGTTGAAAGGCTTGGGCAGGTAATCGTCAGCGCCCATCTCCAGCCCGACGATGCGGTCCACCGGGTCGCCCCGGGCAGTGAGCATGACGATGGGAATGGTTTCACCCTGCGCGCGCAGGCGCCGGCACACCGCCAGGCCGTCTTCGCCCGGCATCATCACATCGAGCACCAGCACGTCAAAACGTTCGCGTGCCAGCAGGGTGTCCAGGGTTTTAGCGTCTTCGAGCGTGCGCACGGCGTAACCCTGGTCGCCCAGGTAACGCTGCAGCAGGCTGCGCAGGTCAGCCTCGTCGTCGACCACCAGGACCCGGGCCAGTGGCTCGCTCATCGTGAGGGGCCTGTCTGCAAAAGCGCGCTGGAAACAACCATCAGAAAACACCCCGCCGCAAGAAAGATGCCCCATGGTAGCGGCCCGCGCCCGGCCACCTGCCCGGCAAATCATGACAAACGATGACAAAGCCGGGGTTTGTTCATGCCTTGTCATCAAGAGGCCTGCTGCAGCCATGGTTGGTTCACATGTGGCGGCCACAGTGACATCACGGCGCTCGCAATGCGGCCGCAACCTCAGGAACCCTCACCCTTCAACGTCACCCCTCAAGGAGTTCGCCATGAAAACCATGTTCTCTGCCACTACCCTGACCACCGCCCTTGCAAGCGCCCTGCTGGCCACAGGTTTTGCCACGCCGGCCGAAGCGGCCAGCCGCCACGTGGTGCGCACCCATGCCGATGGCGGCACCACCGCCACCAGAGACGTCACCCGTCAGGGCCCACAAGGCGGCACACGGGTACGCAACCGCAGCACCACCGCCGACGGGCAAGGCAATGCCAGTACCGTGGGCAGCGCCTCCACCACAGGCCCCAACGGCGCTACCGCCGTGCGCACCGGCCAGGCCAGCCGCAGCGCGGACGGCTCGGCGCAGCGCAGCGGGGAGTTTGCTGCCGCCAGCGCCAAAGGCAGTGTGCAAAGCAGCGGCAGCAGCAGCAAGACCGCAGACGGCGCCGTCACTTCCAGCCGCAACACCACAGCCACCAGCGCCGCCACCGGCAACAGCGTGCAAAGCACGGCTTCCTATAACCAGGCCACCGGCGTCACCCGCAGCACGACCTGCTATGACGCCGCCGGTGCGGCAATGAGCTGCCCGTCGCGTTGAGCTGGAACGAGCTCTTTATCAAATCCAGTTTTAAAAAAGTATCAACCTTCACTTTCTTTTTTGGAGCACTCTCATGACCCTCTCATTCAAACCCCGCACACTTTCAATCATGGGCCTCATGGGCTTTCTCGTGCTTGGCACCGCGGCCCATGCACAGGCACCCAACGCCGCCCGCCTGGAAAAAGCCCGCACCGAATTGCAAAAACGCTTTGAGGCGGCCGACGCCAACAAGGACGGCAAGCTGACCCGCGAGGAAGCGCAGGCAAAAATGCCCAAGGTATACAAAAACTTTGACGCCATCGATGCCAGCCATGCAGGTGCTATTTCACTGGCCGACATTGAGACATTTTTGCTGTCGAAGAAAGGCTCGCGCAAGTCAGCCAGCTGACGCTGCCACGCATTTCTTCCTGATGCGGGCCGGATATGCTGTCCGGCCTGCCCGGCGCAACCACTGGAGCCATGACATGTCCTTTGCCCCCTTCCTCCCTGCACACTGGCCGACGCTGGCGCTGGTGC
>NZ_JBFUBD010000294.1:0-3430 GCF_056405935.1 Polaromonas sp. P1_E3 | reverse complement strand
GTCAATGCACCGTGGCCGCCCATCGAATGGCCAGAGATGCCGGCGCGGTTCGCATCGATCGGCAGGGCGTTTGCCAGCAGGGGCAGCAGTTCCGCCGTGATGTAGCTTTCCATGCGGTAGTGCTGCGACCAGGGGGCCTGTGTCGCGTCAAGGTAAAAACCGGCGCCGCGGCCGAAGTCCCAGCTGTCGGTCTCGCCAGGAATCTTCGCGCCACGCGGGCTGGTGTCAGGTGCGATCAGCGCGAGGCCCAGCTCGGCTGCCAGGCGCTGCGCCCCGGCCTTGGTCATGAAGGTCTCTTCGTTGCAGGTCAGGCCTGCGAGGAAGACCAGTGCCGGCACTGTTTCCCCAGCCACGGCTTGCGGTGGCAGGAACACCGAAAACTTCATCGGCAGGCCGACTTCGCGCGAGTCGTGCTGGTAAAAACGCTGCACGCCGCCGAAGCAGCCGTGTTCGCTGAGGAGTTCGAGTTGGGTGGTCATGATTTATCCACTTTAAGAAGGCGCCACATCTTTACCAGCCGGGGCCGCGGGACTGGCTTTGCCAGACCGCAGGCGCAGCGCCCCCTGAGGGGGCAGAGAGCTACACGCAGTGAGCGAACGTGGGGGCTAGTAAATCACCACACCACGAATCGACTCACCACTTTTCATGAGGTCGAATCCCTTGTTGATATCTTCCAGCGGCATGGTGTGCGTGATCAGGTCGTCGATGTTGATCTTGCCTTCCATGTACCAATCCACAATCTTCGGCACGTCGGTGCGGCCGCGTGCGCCGCCAAAGGCCGAGCCTTCCCACTTGCGGCCAGTCACCAGCTGGAACGGACGGGTGCTGATCTCGGCGCCGGCTTCGGCCACGCCGATGATGATGCTGCGGCCCCAGCCCTTGTGCGTGCATTCGAGCGCCTGCCGCATCACCTTGGTGTTGCCGATGCATTCAAAGCTGTAGTCGGCGCCACCGTCGGTCAGTTGCACGATGGCGTCGACGACATTCTCGGTGTCCTTGGGGTTGATGAAATGCGTCATGCCGAACTTGCGCGCCATCTCCTGCCGGGCGGGGTTGATGTCGACCCCGATGATCTTGTCGGCGCCCACCATCTTCGCGCCCTGGATCACATTGAGGCCAATGCCGCCCAGGCCGAACACCACGACGTTGGCGCCCGCTTCTACCTTGGCGGTGAAGAGCACGGCGCCKATGCCGGTGGTGACGCCGCAGCCGATGTAGCAGAYCTTGTCAAAGGGCGCATCTTCCCGGATCTTGGCCAGCGAGATTTCGGGCGCGACGGTGTAGTTGCTGAAGGTGCTGGTGCCCATGTAGTGAAAGATGGGCTTGCCGTCCAGGCTGAAGCGGCTGGTGGCGTCGGGCATCAGGCCCTTGCCCTGGGTGCCGCGGATCAGCTGGCACAAGTTGGTTTTGCGTGAAAGGCAAAACTTGCACTGCCGGCACTCGGGCGTGTAGAGCGGAATGACATGGTCGCCCTTCTTGAGCGTGGTTACGCCGGGGCCCACATCGACCACAATGCCCGCCCCTTCATGGCCCAGGATGGCCGGAAAGATACCTTCCGGGTCGGCGCCCGAGAGTGTGTAGTAGTCGGTGTGGCAGATGCCGGTGGCTTTGATTTCCACCAGCACTTCGCCGAACTTCGGGCCCTGCAGGTCAACGGTTTCAATGGTCAGGGGCTGGCCCGATTTCCAGGCGACGGCGGCTTTGGTTTTCATGGTGTGTTGGCTTGCGTTGGAAGTGAAGGGAACGTGGTTCACGTGCGTAAGTCACTATAAGCCAGTCACCGTCGCTGAGTTTCCCGCAAAGCCGTATCTTCACGGGCCACATGTTTCATTTTGAGAAAACCTGGGGCCTTGTCTTCTGMGCTGGCTCGCCAGCCAGCTGAGATGCGCCGGTGCACCGTGAGGGTGTAGCCTTCGCCGTTTGGTTGCAAGTAAAAAAGCTGCCTGGGCCATTAAACATGGGCGCAAGCAGCTATTAATTTCATAGCATTGAAGCTTGGCGGGCGAGACCCGCCACGGCTTTTTCAGCGCCCGGTTTCTTTCAGAAACTGCGTGCGGGCGGCGATGGCTGTGTCGGTGAAGTCGGTGAACACGCCATCGACGCCGGTACGATAAAAAGCCAGGTACTCAGCTTTGGCGTTGCCCTGGTAGTCGGCGGCCAGCCGGCGTGACTCATTGCGAAAAGTAAATGGGTGAACGAACAGGCCCGCCTTGTGGGCGTCGGCAACCAGGCTGGTGGTGTGGGAAGAAGTGGCATCTGCATCGTTGACCTTGCCATCACCATTCACATCAATGGCCTTGCCGTTTGCGCCGATGGTTCCCTTGATGCCGATGATGAAGCGTTTCCAGGGGCCAATGCCGTCCGCATAGGTCTTGATTTCAGCCAGGCCTGCGGGCGTCACCATGGCATCGAAGAAACGCTTGTCTCCTGCCTTGGTCCAGTCATAGGGACGGTCACTTGGAACGGCAAAAGTCACGGTACCGGTTTTCATGTCAACGCCGTCACCGTCGATCAGCTGGATCAACCGTGTGTTCAGGCCTTTGCTCTTCATGTACTTCAGGCTGCCCGGCTCAAACGACTGCACATAGATGGGCGCCGTCTTGCTGTTCCAGCCCGCCGCGTTGATGATGGCAATCAGCTTGTCTTCCATCGGCAGGCCGAGCTCGCGGAAGTAGGTCGGGTTTTTGGTCTCAGGATAGATCGCGATCGTGCGGCCGGCTTTTGCAGACTGGGCCTTGGCCAGGTCCACCACTTCCTGGAAGGTCGGGATCTTGTATTGGCCGTTGAACTGCTGCGGGCGTTCGGCATCGGTCGAGATGGCGCCCAGGGTGCGGATTTCAGCCAGCGTGAAGTCGTTGCTGAACCAGCCGGTCTGCGTTTCGCCGTCGACCTGGATGGTCTTTTTGCGTGACGCGAACTCCGGGTGTTTGGCCACGTCGGTGCTGATCGCCAGGTTGGGGTCGTGGCGGGTGATCAGTACGCCGTCCCTGGTCACTACCAGGTCCATCTCGATCACGTCGGCGCCCAGCTCGATCGCGCGCACATAGGCCTCCAGCGTTTCTTCGGGTACATAGCCCGAAGCACCCCGGTGGGCGATGACCAGTGGCGTCTTTCCATCAAGAGTGGACAGGCCTGCTTGAGATGTCGTGCCTGAAGAGGAGCAGGCAGCCAGCATTACGCTGCTGCAAATAAGTGCGAGCAGGTTGCCTTGTTTCGCGGCCTGGCGGGTCGATACGGTCATGGTGTTTCCGAAGTAGGTAAAAGGGTTGATCGTATGTTCCGCATCACGACAGGCGTGTGACAGTGTGTAGCGCAGTGTCCGTTCGTCCATGAAAAATGCCGGAACAGGTCCGGCATTTTGTGGAGAGGCAAGCAAGGCTTGCGGTCAAGAAGGATCAGGCGCTGAAGAAACCCTTGAGCTTGTCGGCCC
>NZ_JBFUBD010000293.1:0-3430 GCF_056405935.1 Polaromonas sp. P1_E3 | reverse complement strand
ACCTGACACCTTAATTTTCAGCTTTCAGTTTTTTCGCTTTTTCCGTTTTCTTCCTGGCCTCCAAGGCTATTTTTAAACCAGCTTCGTGCTGGTTTTTTTTTGCCCTGAACACAGCCGCCCGCAACCAGACAGGGCCGGCGTTTTTCACCTCGCCTAGTGTTGATGCCCCCAAAGCAGGAAGGCATCCCGGTCTTCCACCACCAGGGTGGTTTTGCAACCCACCGGCAGCAGGACCTTGGTTGGCACGTGCCCAAACGGCAGGCCGGTCAACACCCGCGCCTTCACCTGGCCCTGAAGCCAGGCGATAGCGGTCTCCAGCTTGAAGCCCTTGTCGTTGGGCGCCAGCTTGTAGTTGGTGAACTGGCCGAAAACGATTGCCTTCTGCTGCGCCAGAATGCCGGCTTGCAACAGTTGCGTGAGCATGCGCTCCACCCTGTAGGGGTGCTCACCGACATCCTCGACAAACAGGATGCCGCCTTTGACGAGCGGCAGATAGGGCGTTCCCACCAGCGCAGACAGGATGGCAAGATTGCCGCCCCAGAGTACCGCGTCTTTAACTGTGAATCCGGCTGCAGCCTTTGCACCACGAGCTGGAGCAGCTATTAAATTTATAGCAGATTTGGGCAGCTGCCAGCCGGTGCCTTCACCCTGCCCCGTGACGAGGTCATCAAAGCAGGCTTCCATGATGTCGTCAGGTGCTTCCGCGCCAAAATCGTCCAGCGAGGGCCCTGCCCAGGTCATTACGCCGGTTTTGGCCAGCAAGGCCATCTGGAAGGCCGTGAAGTCGCTCAGGCCCACAAAACGCGTACCCCCGGCAGCAGCCTTGGCGACCGCCTTGTAGTTGATCTTCGGCAGGATACGGGTGAGGCCGTAGCCGCCGCGGGAGATCAAAGCCACATCCGCGCCGCTCGCCGCTGCGCGGTGAATGGCGGCCAGCCGGGTTTCGTCATCGCCGGCAAAACGCTGATGGCGAGCCAGAGCATCGGTATCGATTTCAACTTCATGTCCCAGGGACTCAAGGCGCTTGATGCCGCGCCTGAAAGTTGCTTTGTCGCGTACCGCGCTGGAGGGGGAATAGATATAGATATGTTTTTTCACGGGTGCAAGTATCCCATCCCGGAGCGCCACCCTTCCCCGCCGGGAGCAACAGGTATAAACAGGGCAACATGCTCCTTTACCTGCTTGATCTCTTCGGCGTCGCCGTGTTTTCCGTCAGCGGAGCGCTGGCGGCCGGACGCCTGCACCTGGATCTGCTGGGTGTGCTGGTCCTGGCCTCGCTGACGGCCATCGGCGGCGGCACACTGCGGGATCTCCTGATGAACCGGCACCCGGTGTTCTGGATGGCCAATCCCACCTACCTGCTGGTTATCTGCGCTGCGGCGCTGGGCACAGTGCTTTACGTGCAGGTCCTGCCGATTCCTGCACAGGCCCTGCTGGTCGCCGACGCCATGGGATTGGCCCTGTTTGCCCTGTCTGGCGCTCAGCTGGCCGAGGCGGCGCGGCTGTCGCCCATCATTGTTGTACTGATGGGCACCATGACCGGCGTGGCGGGCGGCGTGATGCGCGACATCTGCAGCAGCCAGGTTCCCCTGCTGCTGCGCCAGGACATTTACGCCAGCGCAGCGATTGCCGGAATTGTGTTGTACCTGGCCCTCAAAACGCTGGGCCTGAAGCCCTCCTGGGCGTTCGGCATCGGGCTGATGGCCGTGGCGGCGCTGCGGCTCAGCGCCATCTTCCTGGGCTGGCAGTTGCCGGTGTTCAGGCTGGTGGGCTGAAAAACCGCACCGCTTGCTGCGCAATCGGCTCACCGTGCTCCTGCACAAAATGGCCAGCCTGCGGCAAGATCACGGGCTCGCCGCAACCGCGGATCAGGGCCTGCAGTTCCTTCATGACGGTCGGGCCCAGCACCGGATCCTGCGCACCCACCACCATCAATGTCCGGCCCGTCCAGTCGTTTTGCCAGAAGGCTCGCGCCTGCCGTGAAATGGCGGCGCCGTCGGCATCAGCTGCACCCGGCACCATGGGGGGGAACGCGCGCAGCGCGGCACGATGTCCTTTGTCCGGGAACGGCGCGTTATAGGCTGAGCACTCAGCGAGGCTCATCTGC
Organism: Polaromonas sp. P1_E3; assembly: GCF_056405935.1. Taxonomy (NCBI): domain Bacteria; kingdom Pseudomonadati; phylum Pseudomonadota; class Betaproteobacteria; order Burkholderiales; family Comamonadaceae; genus Polaromonas; species Polaromonas sp. P1_E3. The sequence continues at coordinate 1,323 of NZ_JBFUBD010000293.1, read as the reverse complement.
GGATTGCCCCGGGCAAAGAGGCGCGCCACGTCAAACTCAGGGTTTCTGGCGCACATTTCGCGCCAGGCCACGAATCCCGCAGGCAGGGGGCCATCGCCGGTGCCCAGCAGGGTATTCATTACCAGCAGGCCGCTGTAGCGGCGCGGTGCCGCCATGGGCAGCGTCAGGCCCAACAGGCCGCCCCAGTCCTGCACCACCAGCACGACGTTCTGCAGGTCCAGYTGTTCCACCATCTCAAGCAGTATTTGCCGGTGTCTGCTGAAGCTGTGAAAGCTTTCTTTCTTGGGCTTGTCGCTTTTGCCAAACCCGACCATGTCAGGGGCAACAACACGATGACCGGCCTCCAGCAGCACCGGGATCATCTTGCGGTAAAGATAGCTCCATGCCGGATTGCCGTGCAGGCAAAGAAAGGTCAATTTCCCCGGGCCGCCCTCGCCCTCGTCGAGGTAATGCATGCGAAGCCCCTGCAGCGCCGGCAGGTCGCTGACATAGCGGGGTGGCCAGGGATAGTCCGGCAGGGCATCAAACGCGGCGTCAGGCGCACGCAATGCGTCGTCGCGCAGCGGATGGGCCAGCCGCGAAGCCTCGCGCTGCTCATCCCTGCGCCGGCGAAAGAACTCCTGCAGCAGCGCGCCGCATTCCGCGGCCAGCACGCCGCCCTGCAACTGGGTCTGATGGTTCAGGCGGGACTCGCCGAACAGGTCAATGACCGAGCCGGCGGCACCGGTCTTGGGGTCGGCCGCACCGAACACCACCCGCTTGAGCCGCGCATGCAACATGGCGCCACTGCACATGGCGCAGGGCTCCAGCGTGACAAAGAGCTCGCAGTCGTCCAGCCGGTAGTTGCCCAGTGCCTGCGCCGCCGCACGCAACGCCACAATCTCGGCGTGTGCCGTCGGGTCGTGCCCGTCCACCGGTGCATTACGGCCTGTGGCGATGACTTCACCGCGCCGCACCACCACGGCACCCACGGGCACCTCACCGGATGCGGCTGCCTGGCGTCCCTGCGCAAGCGCCTGCTGCATGTAGGTGGCGTCACTCATTTGCTATTACTTTAGTAGCTGCTTGCGCCCGTGCTTAAAGGGCTACAGCCTGTTTTTCTGGAGTTACTTGTCGTCCGGCAAGGGCCGGGGCTGCTGCATCATACTGTCGACGGACTGTTTGACCTGCTGCTGCACTTGCCGGCTTTGCTCCTGCGGCGTTGCGCTGCCCGAGGCCGCGGGCACGCCAACCGCTGGCTGGCTGGCCAGCTGGCTGCCCAACTGCTTCTTGACCAGGAACCCTACGGTGGCCAACACGACCAACACGCCCACGATGCTGAAC
>NZ_JBFUBD010000292.1:0-3433 GCF_056405935.1 Polaromonas sp. P1_E3 | reverse complement strand
GAAATGGGGTACATCAAGGCCGACTTGATCTTCGATTTGATGGCCTCGGTTTTCTCCATGTAGACCGCCAGACGGTCCAGCAGGGATTCAAGGATACCGGCAGCTTCGCCGGCTTCAACCAGATTGCAGTACAGGGCATTGAAGTACATCGGGTACTTGCGGAAAGCAGCGCTCAACGAGGTACCTGTTTCCACATCAGTGCGCACATCGTTGAGCAGCTTGGTGACACTGGCGTTCGCATTGCCACGGCCCACGATATCAAAGGACTGCAAAAGCGGAACACCCGCTTTCATCATGGTCGCAAGCTGGCGCGTAAAGATGGCGATGTCCCTCGGCTTGATTGATTTGCCGGAGCGCATGCTGCGCTTTTTTATTTTTGTAGGCAGAACACCCTGGCGGCGCAGGGAAGCTTTGACCTGATTCTCCCCGGAGGCCCGGATTTCACCCCGGATTTGTTTGCCGCCACGGTCCTTGCCTTCCCATTCGAAAACAAATTCCTTGACGCCCCTGGTGGATGCTGCAGTTGCCATGATGGTGGTTTTCTCGTTTTGTCGATGGTCAGGCCATCTCTCGCTACAGACGCCGGTTGATCAACACTTTAAATGCGGAAATTTAAACATTCGTGCAACCCAAAACTTCTTCCAGTGAAGTCATTCCGAGTTTAACTTTCTGTAAACCTGACTGACGCAGGCTTCTGACGCCTTCGAGCTCAGCCTGGGCAGCGATTTCAAGCGCACTTCCGTCGCGGAGGACGATACGCTGGATTTCCTCGGAAATCGGCATTACCYGATAAATACCGACTCGCCCCTTGTAACCATTTGTGCACATGGAGCAGCCCACGGGCCGATACGGCGTCCATGAGCCGTCGACGTCATCCTCTACGAAACCGGCTTCCAGCAATGTCTCCCGGGGGATATCTGCCGGGGCTTTGCAATTCGGGCAAAGTCGTCGTGCCAGACGCTGGGCGGTGATCAGGATCACGCTCGAAGCGATATTGAACGGCGCAATACCCATGTTGCGCATACGCGTCAACGTGGTGGGTGCGTCATTGGTATGCAGCGTGGACATGACCATGTGCCCCGTCTGGGCAGCCTTGATGGCAATGTCGGCGGTTTCAAGGTCCCGAATCTCACCAACCATGATGATGTCCGGATCCTGGCGCAGAAAAGCCTTGAGCGCGACTGAAAAAGTCATGCCGGCCTTGTCATTCATGCTGACCTGGTTGACGCCCGGCAAGGTAATTTCAGCCGGATCTTCCGCCGTAGCGATGTTGACACCTGGCTTGTTCAGGATATTCAGGCAGGTGTAGAGCGAGACGGTTTTACCGGAACCGGTAGGCCCTGTTACCAGCACCATGCCGTACGGCCTCTGAATGGCGGCCATCAGACGCTCTTTTTCGATCGCCTCGTATCCCAGCGCATCAATGCCCAGCTTGGCGCTGCTCGGGTCCAGGATACGGATAACGATCTTTTCACCGTACATGGTCGGCAGGGTGCTCACCCGGAAGTCGATGACGCGATCGGGGCCGATCTTGAGCTTCATCTTGCCGTCCTGCGGCACACGCTTTTCAGAGATATCCAGTTTGGAGATCACCTTGATACGCGCAGCGAGCTTTTCCTTGATGGCTACCGGCGGCGATGCGATTTCACGCAATTCACCGTCCACCCGGAAGCGAACCCTGTAGGTGTGTTCAAACGGCTCGAAATGCAGGTCAGAGGCACGCATGCTGAAAGCGTCCAGCAGCATCTTTTGAAGGAACTTGACGACGGGCGCGTCCTCAACCTCGGAAACGCCAGCCTCGTCTTCGACCGCACCAGAATCCGCACTGGTTTCATCAAACTCAAAGTCGTCGCCGATGATGCTTTCCATCGCCTCGGACGCGCTGGTATTGGACGTTTCCGACAGCTTGGACAGCTWGTCGTATTCGGCAATGACCCAGTCGACACCCATCTGGGTGGAAAACTTGATTTTCTCGGCCGCTTCCTGGTCGGAGGGATCTGCCGTTGCAACAATCAGCCGGTTGTTGCGTTTGCTCAGAACAACGATGCGGTACGTTGCACAGATTTTGGTATCAAGCAGCCCCTTGGGCAGGCGCTGTATATCTATGGCGTCGAGATCAAGCAAGGGGGCCGCAAAGGCGGTCGACATGGTGTGAGCCAGGTCAAACGCGGAAACCGCCCCGGAGCCAGTCAGTTCAGCAATGAAGCTGGTGCGCCCCGTCTGGGCTTTGCGGAAAATGTCTTCTGCGGCCTTTTGTCCCAGTTTCCCCGCAATCACCAGGGCCCGGCCTAGACCCGGCAGTGCCATCGATGGCGGTTGGTTGATAGCGGTGTCGACAGCGGCCATGGGTAATCTGAATAGGCTTAAATGGGTATCATCGCTTATAGATTACAAGGTGTAAATCGAAAACGCGCCAGAGGCCTGCCCGGCGTTGGAAGTATGCGAAGAAACGCACACATATGGCCAAGGGCCAGGTATTTTGGTCGGGGTGAGAGGATTCGAACCTCCGGCCTCTACGTCCCGAACGTAGCGCTCTACCAGGCTAAGCTACACCCCGATCCGGCAGCCGTCAGAAACGCCTTTCCAGCAATTGGGAGGCCAGCTGCATCAGTGCATTACTGTAAATGTTTTGGGGCAGGGCTTGCAAGGCATTCAACGCGCGCTGCGCTTCCACAGCCGCGGCATCCCGGGTGGCCTGAAGCGCTCCGGTCTGCTGCACGATGGCGATGATCTGTGTCATCTGGTCCGTGCCACCCGTTTCAATGGCCTGCCGGATGGTCGCACGCTCAGCCTCAGTGCCTCGCTGCATGGCGATGATCAGCGGAAGTGTCGCCTTGCCTTCGCGCAAATCGTCCCCCAGGTTCTTCCCCATTTCAGACACATCCCCGTCGTAGTCCAGTACATCGTCGATCACCTGGAATGCCGTGCCCAACGCCTGTCCGTAGTCCGCGCAGCTTTGCTCAACAGCCGGCGGCGACTGGGCGAGCAAGGCGGCCAGGCGGGCACTGGCTTCAAACAGCTTGGCCGTCTTGGAGCGGATTACCCGCAGGTAGCCCTCCTCCGACAACGTCGCGTCGTGCATGTTCATCAGCTGCAACACTTCGCCCTCGGCAATCACATTGGTTGCCTCGGCCAGTGTCTGCATGACACGCATGTCCCCGGCTTCGACCATCATCTGGAATGCCCGGGAATACAGAAAATCCCCCACCAGGACGCTTGCGGGGTTCCCAAAAGCTTCGTTGGCGGTGGTGCGGCCCCGGCGCAAAGTCGATTCGTCCACCACGTCGTCATGCAGCAAAGTGGCGGTATGGATAAATTCCACCACGGCAGCAAGGTTGTGGCGCTGGTCGCCCCGGTACCCCAGCACACCGCACAGCAGCAGCAGCAGCGCCGGTCGCAGCCGTTTGCCGCCCGCCGCCACGATGTACTGCGA
>NZ_JBFUBD010000291.1:0-3444 GCF_056405935.1 Polaromonas sp. P1_E3 | reverse complement strand
CTACCGGAGTGCATTGTCCCAGATGCTGTTTTTGGCTTCCAAACCCGACACCTTTATCCGGCAGGCGGATCCTGTCGCCGTGAGGCGCCTTCTTTGCCGCCGCAAGCTGTGCCCGGTAGTCACCCATTCCGGCGGCCTCACGGGCGCCCATGTGAATTTTTTCGGGGCCCAGTATTCGGCTGAATGGCTCCGGTCGCGGCTGGAACTGGCCGGAAAACGGGTGTGGGTCTCTCAGGAGGATGAGGATGATGCGAGGCTTGTATCGGTCGCCACCGAAAACGGGGAAGACCTCGGCTTCCTGCAGGCCCTGCCACCCTGGAACCACAGTCCCCACAGCCTTTATGTGCGCTCTGCCATCCGGTCCTTGTCCAATCGCAAGCTGATCCATTTCAGCAGGCACGCCTGCCCCGTCGAGCTGTTGATCGACCATGCGGAGAACAGTCCCGACCGAAAACTAGCCGCCCACCCAGCCTATTTGGAAGCACGCAGGATTGTGCAGGGGACCGCAGAGAGGCTTGTGGGAGAAACCATGGTGGAGCGCGCCCGGCGTGGCACATTTCCGGCTAGCGCGCATTCCGCCAATGAGGCTTTCACTTTGCAGGGCCACGTCCCGGCCACTGGCTCGATTCAAGGCGATGCCAGCGATTTGCGCCAGGACGCACCGGTTCGCCTGCCCGAGCGCCGCAAGGCGGCTAACCGGAGCTCGTCATGATTCCCGCCCTGGTGCCTGACGACATCGACCCTCAGCATCCCGTAGTGCTTCAGGACTACGGTCTTTTTACCCCGGCTATCGAGGAGATGGCTGATGCCATATGCCTATGGTTGGACAACCGGGTCGATGGCGCCACCATCTATGGTCCCTCGCGGTTTGGTAAGACCTATGCGCTTACCTACTGGCTGCGAACGCTCCTCGCCGAGCGAATGGGCGGACCGGTTCCGCTGGTGATCTGGTCGCACCAAGACGCCAGCTCTTCGTCGTCCGGAATGCTCCATGGCCGGCTGCTGGCTGCAGCCGGACAGGCCCCGTTGGGCCACTGCCGCGGCCACACGGTTCTGCACAATCTGGTGGAGCGCCTCATTCAAATTGCCTGCATGTCGTCCGATCGCCACCTCATCCTGGTGATCGATGAAGCCCACAGCATGAGTGAGCGCGAGTGGCGTTGGCTGGTTCAGCTCCACGCGACCCTGAAACTTGAAAGGGTCCAGATGTGCATCATTTCTGTGGCGTCGTATCAGTTCAACGAGGTCCCGCGCACCCTGGCCATGACGGGAAGCGCTCATGTCTCGGCGCGCTTTATGCTCCATGAATGGCCGTTTCGCGGGATGCGAAGCGCCGGTGAGCTCGAGTTTATTTTGCGGGGCTACGACAAGGACAGCGAGTGGCCTGAAGGTTCGGGCCTCAGCTACACGGCTGGCCTGGCACCGCGTGCCTTTGCCGAAGGTTTCCGGATGCAGAACTACGCCCACCAGTTGTGGGCAGCTCTGGAGACGCTGTTGCCCGATAAGTACGGTGGCAGCAAAGAGTTTCCCATGAAAAGCATCACCGGGGCTGGGCGGCATGTCCTGCTTAAGGTTGCTGCGGCTGGGTCGGATTGGGAGCGATGCGTGAGCTTCGATGCCTGGCACCAGGCGGTTGCAAAAACGGGTCACACCCGCTTGATGAGTCTAGTTTTCCTTCGGGACAAGACTGCGAAAAGTGGCGATGCCCTCCACTGAAAACTTCAAGCTGCCCGAGCTGACCTGGCATGCCGGGTCAGTTTTGCCCTATGCCTCGCTGTGGCACACCATGCACCGGGTGGTCCAGCTGAACGGTCTGACGGCCCATACTCTTCAGCCCTATATGAAGCGGCGCCTGGGTTATTCGGCCAAACAGAACAGCCTGATCACCAACGACAGCATGATCGATCTGGGCAAGCTGGCCCGGGCCTTGGGCGAGCCGGCCTCCCGCTTTCGACTGGCTACGCTGGAAACCTTGGCTCCCTGGACTTACCAGCTGTTTCACACCGCCTCCGTACGCTTCTGCCGGCATTGCCTGGGGCAGGGCTATCACAGCACACTGATGTCTCTCAAGGCGATGACGCACTGCCCCATCCACAACTGTGAGATAGAAGACACCTGTACGTGCGGCCTGGGGATCAGCGCCTGCAACCGGTATGAGCTCTACCAGATGCCCGGCCAATGTGATTGCGGCAAACTCGGGTTTTTCACGCGGGAAACCGCGCGTCGGCCATCGTTGCCTGCTGAAGCGACCCGGGCTTTTGACGAGCTGGCCATGTGGCTGGAACAGACCTCCGACCGCTTAGTCATGATGAGTGTCAGGGACAACTGGGAAACCGTTCAGGGGGAAGGGCGCCTGGAATGGTCGGCACACCAGTGGAGCCAGTTGACCGGGCTCCAGTTGCCTCCCGCGTTCACGCCACCCGAGCCAGTGCAAACTCTGATGGCTGAGTTCGAGGCGCAGGGGGGCCCCTTTCCCGTGGCGTGGAGCCAGGTGGGGCGGACAAGTCACCCCAAAGACGATCTGGTGTCGCTGCGCCGCGGGGTAGTGAAATCGTTTGACCGGCATCTGCGCCGGCATGTGCTCAAAGGGCAGTCCTGGATCAACCGCCTCTGCATGTCCAGCGATAGTGACCGGATTCTGTCGCTGTTGCAGCATCACCCTGAGGCCCGGCCGGCGTTTACCTACCTGATCTGGCTGGCAGCCATCTTGGGCAGCCATGACCTGCGCCGGATCCGCTCGGCAGTCGCACGCAAGTTCTACAAGCTGGGGACCAGGCTGCCGGGCATGCCCGCCCACGCCACGCAGGCCGCGGTCGGAGCGGGCGCCCATGCCTGGCTGGAGATGCATGCGGCCGGGCTGGCACTGTCTTCCCTGTGGATGGAAGCGCATGAACAGATGCTGGGCATGGTAGCGCAGCAGTCGGTCTCTTGGGGGTGGCACCCCTCAGTGATGGCCGGCAAATACCGCTGGTGCGCCACCATGGCGCCGGACGGGCGGTGCCGGATAGGCAAACGGGCGCGCTTGTGCACTTATCTGCCGGTGCACAACCGCCAAGCACCCCGGCGTCAAGACGGCGATAAGGCAAAGTCCCCACCAGCACGGGACTTCCTTGCCAAGCTGGAGCAGGTGGGCCTCATCAAAACCCGCCGCAATGAGTGGAAAAGCGGCCGACTACGGCTGCCCTCGCCGCAATCGGGCCTACTGCTGAAACGCTGTCGGCTGTTTGGTGTGCAGGAACCGCTCAGCTATGTGGTGTTTCAGCGCTACGGTAAGCTTTTCATCGCACGGCTAGTGGAACGACCAATGGAAGCGCATGGCCTCACGCCGCGTGCTGCGATCGATGGCCTTAGGAGTGCGGTACGCCAGCACCAGACCATGTACGGTGGGTCGCGCGCCATGCGCGGCGCAAACCAGGCCCGCTAGCTCACTGAGGGCCGCTGGAA
>NZ_JBFUBD010000290.1:0-3450 GCF_056405935.1 Polaromonas sp. P1_E3 | reverse complement strand
GTTTTGGCTTCGGGCGAATTCAGCGCGGCGACGAAGGCCTGGTTGAGTTTGGTGACCACGTCTTTCGGTGTGCCTGCAGGTGCCACCAGGCCCCACCAGGTGTCGATTTCAAAGCCTTTGAGCGTCTCGGCCACGGTAGGCACATCAGGCAGCATGGCGCTGCGTTTGGCGGTGGTGACTGCCAGCGCCTTGAGCTTGCCGGCCTTGATGTTGGCTGATGCCGTCGCCAGGTTGTCAAAGTTGTAGTCGACCTGGCCGCTCAGCAACGCCAGCTGCGCCGGGTTGCCGCCGTTGTAGGGAATGTGTAGCGCGAAGATGCCAGCCTGCGCCTTGAACATTTCGCCGGCAAGATGCCCGGCGCTGCCATTGCCGCCGCTGGCGTAATTGAGCTTGGCCGGGTTTGCCTTGGCGTATTTGATCAGGTCGCCCAGCGTGTTGATTTTCAGCCGCTGCGCGGCGTCGGCGTTGATCACCAGCACGTTGGGCACGCGCACCAGCTGCGTGATGGGCGCGAAGTCGGTGGCCGCGTTATACGGCATCCTGCTGTAAAGCCAGGGGTTGATGGCGTGGGTGGCGACAGCGGAAATTCCGATCGTCATGCCATCGGGCGGAGCCTTGGCGATCACATCGACGCCGATGTTGCCGCCGCCGCCGGGTTTGTTTTCAATGATGACGGGGCCCAGTGTGTCCTTGACGCGTTCGGCCATCAGGCGGGCGGTTACGTCAATGGGGCCACCGGCTGCATACGGCACGATGATGCGCATGACCTTGGGCTGGGCGTGTGCCGGAGGGGCTGACAGTGCCATGCCGGCAATGAAAAGGGCTCCCAGGCATTTGCCGGGCAGGGAAGTAAAAAAGGAAACGGGTCGAATGTTCATGCCTCGTATTGTTGCAAATAATCGGAGCCCGCAGGCTTTGCAGCGAATCGGTTTTTCATGAACCGGAGCGCATTCCAACAAAAAAGCCCCGGCTGACGGATCAGCCGGGGCGTTTCTTTTTCTTCTTCTTTATTCTTCTTGTTTGTCGGGGTGGGCCGACTGAAAGCCCGGAGGCCGTCAACGGGATTTCAGGTTTCCGCCGGCACAGTGGCTTGGGCTTTTTCTTTTTCGGTCACAAAGGAGTCGGCATAAAACTCGTCGCCAGGCAGGCCCGCAGCCGTGTAGGCGGCCTGGGCCGAATCCACGACGATGGGGGCGCCACAGGCATACACCTGGTGGCCGGACAGGTCGGAAAAATCTTCCAGCACGGCCTGGTGGACAAAGCCCGTGCGGCCGGTCCAGTTGTCTTCTGGCAGGGCATTGGAGATGACGGGCACGTAGCGCAGGTTCGGCATTTCCGCAGTCCTGGCCTTGACCCAATCGTCCATATACAAATCAGCAGGGCGGCGCCCGCCCCAGTACAGCACGGCCGGGCGCGTGATGCCTTTGTGTTGCAGATGCTCGATCAATGCCTTGATGGGCGCAAAGCCGGTGCCCGATGCCAGCAGCACCATGGGTTTGTCGCTGTCTTCGCGAAGGTAAAAGCTGCCGAAGGGGCCTTCGATGCGCAGGATTTCTTTTTCCTTCATGGGGCCGAATACATGCTCGGTGAACTTGCCGCCCGGCATGTGGCGAATGTGCAGCTCAACGCCCGGGTTGTCGGCCTGGGTGTGCGGGGCATTGCCCATCGAATACGCCCGGCGGTCGCCATCGCGCAGCAAAAATTCCACGTACTGGCCAGCGTGGTATTTGAAGACATCACTGGCCGGCAGTTGCAGGCGTACCACCATCACGTCGTGCGAAGCCTTGGCCATGCTGTTGACGCGCACCGGCATTTTTTTGATTGGAAAAGCGCTTTCATCGGTGACGTGGCGTGATTCAAGGACGACATCGCTGGTTGCCCTGGCGCTGCAAGTCAGTATGAAACCGTTGGCATCTTCTTCGGGTGACAGGGCCTTCACCTGGTGGGCGCCGTGCAGGACGCTGCCCTCCAGCTTTTTGGACTTGCAGGAGCCGCACGCGCCGTCCTTGCAGCCGTAGGGCAGGCCGATGCCCTGGCGGATGGCGGCTGCCAGCAGGGGTTCATCTGCCTCGGCCACGAATGTCCTGCCGCTGGGTTGCACGGTCACGTTAAAGCTCATATTCGGTATCCTTGCGGTATCTGTTCTCGACTCGGCCGATTTCCCGGCAACCCCCAATTTTGCCCTCAAACCTGAATCCCTTAGGCTCCCTGCCTTTTCGCTTCCGCCGCGAGCGGATTTTGATCGTCGGCTGCGGTGACGTGGGCCTGCGTGTGGCCCGGCTGCTGCCGCGCAATAGCCGGGTTATGGCCCTGACCTCATCGCCAGGGCGCGCCCCGGTTTTGCGCGCACAGCGCATCACGCCGCTGCAGGGCAACCTGGACGACAGCGCCTCCCTGCGGCGGCTGGCGGGGCTGGCTACGCGTGTCGTGCACCTGGCGCCGCCACCTGGCGACCAGCCCGACTGGCGCACAGACCCGCGCACGCTGGCGCTGCTGCGCGCCCTGCGCCTGCGCAGCCTGCCGCAATCGCTGGTGTACGGCTCCACTAGCGGGGTGTATGGCGACTGCGGCGGTGAATGGGTGAACGAGACGCGACCTTTGAGCCCCCATACACCGCGCGCCCAGCGGCGCGTTCATGCCGAAGCGCATCTGCGGCTTTTTGGCCGGGCTACCGGCACCCGTGTGCACCTGCTGCGCATCCCGGGCATCTATGCGCCTGATCGCGAGGGTGGCACGCCGCGTGGCAGGCTGCTCAAAGGCACCCCTGTACTGCGTGCCGAAGACGACGTCTATACCAACCATATTCACGCCGACGACCTGGCCCGCGCCTGCCTGGCGGCGCTGTGGCGCGGCAAGCCCCAGCGCGCCAGCAATGCCAGCGACGACACGCAGCTGAAGATGGGCGATTATTTCGACCTCGCGGCGGACCTCTACGGCCTGCCGCGCCCACCGCGTCTGGCAAGAGGCACGGCACAGGAAGAGCTGCCGCTGATGTTGCTGAGCTTTATGAGCGAGTCGCGCCGGCTGGACAACACCCGCCTGAAGCAGGAGCTGCGGCTGYGTTTGCGCTACCCGACAGTAGCCATCGGCCTGCGCGATCAGCGAGCACGCCCGCCCCGCCGCGCAGCGCAATAAATGCCATTGACCGCCTGAAATGAACGGGTTGCTACCCCATGGCAGCCCGTTTTTTCATTTTTTGGTGTATTTTTTTGGCAACGGCAGTCAGTCAAATGTTACAACCAAAGCGGTAACAAATTGAAACTAAGGCCGTCGACCTGGAGCACGTTTCCATTAACCGCAAAAAGAACTTTTTTTAACCCGATGTGCCGTGTTTCCTTTGTGAATACCATCAACTCGAATGCCCCATTCTTGCAATCGGCTGACGCCAGGGGATTCGCGGGATGTGAAAAATGCACAAAAAAAGTTCGAGAAATGCGCGTGCAGCAGCGC